>DATEWS010000327.1:0-2336 GCA_035257785.1 Pyrinomonadaceae bacterium | reverse complement strand
CCTGCCGATCACGCCGATCACGGATCTGCGCGTTCACAAAGGCAACCTGATCGCGGCGACTTCGGGTCGAGCGTATTGGATCCTCGACGATTTGAGTGTCCTGCGCCAGTATCAAAAAACCGCGCCTTCGTTCACGATCTACCGGCCTGATCCGACTTACTACGTGAATGGATCGAGCGAACTCGATCGAACTGACGACGAGTTTACGGGTGCTAATACGTTCCGCGGCGTGAATCCCGCGACCGGCGTTGTTCTCTACTACCAGTTACCTGAATTAAAAAAGACTGACGAGATCTCGCTCGAGATCAAAGACGCTGCCGGCGTCACTGTACACAGCTTTTCTTCGAAGGCTGATGAGAAGTTTATCCGGTACGATAGTGGTCCAAGACCGGATCCACTGCTGCCGAAAGCTAAGGGTTTGAATCGCTTCGTGTGGGACACGCGTTATCCGACGATGGTGGGCGTGCCGAACGTGCGTATCGAAGGTGGTTTTGCGGGACACAAGGCCTCGCCCGGAAAATATAACATCACGTTGAAGCTTGGTGGTCAGACGCTCTCAACAGAAGCCGAGATTCTCGCCAATCCTCTCTACCCGACGACGCCTGCGATTTACAGTGAATATCATCAGACCATGCTGAGCATGGAAAATGAACTGATTGCGATGCACCGCATGGTTAACAGTCTCTACGAGAAGCAGAAGCAGTTGGAATCCCTGCTCGGCTCGTTGCCCGCGGGTGAAAAGTACGCCGGCGTCAAGAAAGACGGCGAGGCGCTGTTGAAAAAGATGAAGGCGTGGGATGAAGACATGGTCCAACGGAAGTCGAAGGCGTACGACGACGTTGAAAACTTTCCGAACAAGTTCACGGCGAATTATTTGTTCATGATCAATCAGACGGAGAGCGACATTCCGAAAGTTAACCAACCGTCACTCGACCGTATGAAGGAGCTCAACGCCACCTGGACCACGTTGAAAGCGCGCGGCACCGACCTTCTCGAAAGAGACATCCCGGCCTTCAACAAGCGACTCTGGGACGCCGGCCTCGGCGCGATCTGGAAAGATAGTTAATGGTAAATGGATGAGGTCAATACCGTAACGCGGTAGCGTCGGGTGGTGATGCGCGAGAGTGACCCGACGCTATCGCGTTAGGGTACTGACCTCATCCAAGTCTGGATTTAAAGTGAGAATCGGAATTGATGGCATCCCGCTGGCCGAGCTGAAGACTGGTGTAGGTCATTACACTTATGAGATCGCACTCGAGCTCGCGCGTCACGCGCCGTCAGATTCGTTTGAGATCCTCTCGCACTTGCCTTTCGCTGACGGCGCTGTTTCTGATCTCGCGAACCTAAGCTTTATCGAACAGCCCGTCAATTGGGTAACACATCACTGGTGGACCATCGGTCTGCCGCTCTACATTAAACGCGCTCGACTCGATCTCTTTCACGGCACCAACTACGACATTCCGATCTGGGGCGGCTGCCCAACTGTCCTGACGATTCATGATCTCTCGTTGCTCTTGTATCCAGCAACACACGAGGAGCGTCGCGTGAGTCGAGCGCGTCGACGCCTGCCCCTAATGTCACGTCAGGCAACAATGATCATCACGCCGACGAACGCAGTGAAGACAGAAGTCTGCGAGCACCTGCGTGTGCCGGCCGATAACGTCGTCGTCGTCAACGAAGCGCCGCGACGTAGTTTTCAGCCAATGCCACTCGAACAAGCATCGACAACTGTAAGGAAGCTTGGCCTCGACGAAGAGTTCATTCTTTACGTCGGCACAATCGAGCCGCGCAAGAACCTCATTACTTTAGTCAAAGCATTCGAAGAAGTTTTGCACTCAACCGCATTGCGCCCGCAGCTAGTCATCGCCGGAAAGAAGGGCTGGCTGACTGAGGAGCTCTTTACGTACATCGAGACGGCCAAACTCGGCGACCGCATACTCCTCACCGGGTATCTCGACGACGACGAACTGCGTTCGGTGTATTCGGCGTGCAGAGTTATGGTTTATCCCGCACTGTACGAAGGCGCGGGCTTGCCGACCCTGGAAGCAATGGCGTGCGGCGCTCCAGTGATCACAACCAACACTCCCGCGATTGCCGAGATGGTTGGCGACAAAGCCCGCCTCTTCTCGCCAACAGATTTTCGCGTGCTCGCCCGGCAAATCGTCGAACTGCTCACAACCCCTGCTGCCCGCGAATCACTTTCACGCGCCGGCATCAATCACGCCTCCCGGTTTACGTGGGAACGCGCCGCTCGCGAGACCCTGGAAGTCTATCGCCTCACAATGTCACGGTCACCAGGGTTGTGAGGTAGAACAAGTCAGGAAGAGGGGCTTGCC
>DATEWS010000326.1:0-6581 GCA_035257785.1 Pyrinomonadaceae bacterium | reverse complement strand
CGATCTGGGGCTGGCTGGTCGCGCTGACCCTCGTCGAAATCTTTCTCGCTTACAAGCCGATGCCGATCCATCTGATGCTGCTGGTACTGCTTGGCCTGTCGATTATCAAAGCGGCGCTGATCGTTGCGTATTTCATGCACTTGAAGTTTGAGCGACTGAGCTTGATTCTGACGATCGTGCCAATGCTCCTGGTTTGTATTATGCTTTTGTTTGTGTTCTTCCCCGACAGTTTTCGTTCGGCGGGACTGCGCTATAAGTTCAAAGAAACGCCGCCAGTCGCGCCCGCGCCGGTTGAGGAGCCGTAGTTATGAATATGAATTGGCGACGAGCTTTGGTTCTGGTTTGTGTGGCAGTGGTGTTGTTGCTGGTGGCGCACACTTACGCCGAAGCGCAATGCTCGATGTGTCGCGCTTCGTTGACCAGCGTGACGAACGCGAAATTCATCCGCAATTTCAACATCGGCGTGGTGGTGCTGTTGGTGCCGCCGGTCTCGATCTTCTGTACGATCTTCATCGTCTTGAAACGATATAAAAGCCACGGATGAACACATATGAACGCGGATAAGCATTCCTTTCTGATTCGCGTTAACTCGCGTTTATCCGCGGCTGAAACCAGATGAGTAACGATAATCCGCTGGCATTGAACGTTGAAAGACAAACGACACGGGGGCGTGTTTGCCCGCGTTGCGGCGGCAAAATCATTCCTTCGGATCGCGCCGTCTACCAGAGTGGCGCGGATCCAGCCGGTTCCTTTCCTTTGTGGCAGTGTGAAAAATGTGGTTACGAAGAGGTCGGCGAGCGCCGTAAGCCGGCTGGAAAAGCGAAGCACTAACGAGATCTAAATGAAACGAGAACTCGGACTACTTAACTTCATCTGCCTGCTGGTCGCGCTCGGTTTTCTGGCGATGGCCGTGATCAGCGTGATTAATTCGGGCGACTTTCTCACCATTGATAACCTCTTCATCATCACCGTCAGCCTCGTGATGGCATTGTTGTTTGCCATCAATCCGTTGCTTTACCTTAAATCCGAGGGACGGCTGCCGCTGCCGTTTGTGAAGAGAACTGAGGTAGCAGGCCGGGCCGGCGACTGGGGCCAGATCAGATCGGCTAACGCGCCGCCACCGCTACTCGACGCGAAGGGTCGCGCAGTTCCTCCCGACGTTAAAGCCATTGTCTCCAGGCTTGGGCCACAACAAGGCACAAAAGGCACATAAAGATTTCGGATTACGTTTCTTATCTACCGCATCTGAACGCGTGTCTCAACGGCACGAGCGCGGTGTTACTTTTATCCGGTTACACGTTCATCAGATCTCGTAACGTTGCGGCGCATCGTGCCTGCCAGGTAAGCGCGCTTGTAGTGTCGCTACTCTTTCTGGCTTCTTACCTCACGTATCACTACTACCATGGCACAACGCGTTTTCAGGGAACAGGTCTGGCTCGTCCGATCTACTTCACGATTTTGACCACCCACACGATTCTCGCGGTCGTGATCGTACCGCTCGTAATCCTTACCTTCTATCGCGCACTGCGGCAGGACTTTGTGCGGCATAGACGCATCGCGCGCATAACGCTACCGCTCTGGCTGTACGTGTCGATCACGGGAGTGATCGTTTATCTTATGCTTTACCAGATTTATCCTTCCTGAAGATGCCTGCTTCGCGTCCCATCCTCGTGGTTGCCGTGCTGTTTGTAGCAGCGACTTTCTTAGCCTGGTACTTCTCGTGGTTTGGGCGCGGCTTAACGGATGCCGACATCTCGAAATATCTCGCCGACGAAAAGAATCCGCGTCACGTCCAACACGCCTTGCTGCAGATTCAGCAGCGTATGGACCGCGGTGATCCATCCGCAAAGAATTGGTACCCGCAGATTGTGGCCTTGAGCGGGAATCCCGAGACCGAGTTTCGACTCACGGTCGCGTGGCTGATGGGATTTGATAACGCGGCGCCGGAATTTCACGACGCGCTATTGAAACTGTTGAAGGATCCGGAGCCGATTGTGCGACGTAATGCGGCGCTCGCGCTCGTTAGATTTAAAGATGGGAGTGGTCGCAGCGAGCTTGTCTCGATGCTACGCCGACACGTGTTGCAGGCGCCTGTGGCAGGCGTAGTGATGAGCAGCATGCACGAAGGCTCGACTGTGGCGCGTCGAACATTACTCGCTCGCATTCAACAACCAGACGGAACTGTTGTCGAGATTCGTTCGCCGCTACCGGGACGTATCGAAAAGTTCGCGACGCCGAATGGATCGCAAGTGAAACGGGACGAAGAGTTGCTGACGATCAATTCAGACGAGCAGAGCGTTTGGGAAGCTTTGCGTGGGCTCGCGCTGGTTGGAACGGAGGAAGATCTGCCGCTGGTCCAGAGTTATGCGAATTCGAATGATGTTTCGAAGCGTGTGAAGGAACAGGCAGATCTAACCGCCAAAGCAATTGAACACAGATTACACGGATGAATACGCGGATTAAGCCGGTGGCGCAGGCGGTGCGTCTGGAAGAATTATGCCATGCACGCCTTCCCAGTCGTCGGTTGGCACCATCTCGATTGCATCCCAGGGACAACCATCGAGAAACGCACCATCCGGACCTTTGCTTGTACACTTTTGACAGCCGATACAGAGGTAAGGATCGACTTCGATTCTTCCAAACGGTGGGTGGTCCTCATCAGGCACCCAGAACATGCACGCTTCAATCGGACAGTACTCGATACACGCCGGCGATCCGGAGCAACCGGTGCAGCAATCGGTGGTAATCGCCAGGATGCGCGGCCGCTTTTTCCTGGTGGCTTTTCCGTCGCCCTCCGACATTGGCCAGTGTTTATCTACGATGTCGTACATTGGTCTGACTCTAACATAGCTTTGCGGAATTCCTCAACGATTTGTGTCGACGCCGTTCTCAGCTTGCTGCGGAATGTCAGTAGCTATAAAGAACGTGGTTGAACGTTCAAAACGGGAGGAGTAATCAATGCAAGCGGTCACAGGAGTTTTTAGATCACAAGATGAAGCGGAAGTAGCAGTTAATGCGTTAAGAAGCCTTGGTATTCCGGAAAAGAGATTAGGAATCGTTGCTCCCGGAAGTGCGCCGGAGCGGCTTGAGGCAGGCGTTCCGGTGACTGACAGCGAATCGCCGGGCATGGGACGCGCGATGGGCGCGGCTGTCGGCGGCGCAATGGGTGCGGCAGGCGGCGCGACTGCCGGCCTCGCAGTCGCGAGTCTCGCGGTGCCGGGTATCGGTCCGTTGATCGCGTTCGGAATGGTTGGCGCAGCACTGTTGGGCGTCGTTGGCGCGGGAGCCGGATCGGTGGTCGGAGACACTGTCGAGGAAGGACTCGGCGAAGGCATTCCGCACGAAGATGTTTACCTGTATGAAGATTCGTTGAGACATGGGCACGCGATCGTTATCGCTTACGCCGACGAAGGCGACCAGGCGGATCGAGCTGCGGAAGTGATGAACAAGGCGGGCGCGGAGAATCTCGACACGCTGCGTGAAAACTGGTGGCGCGAGTTGAGAGAAGGCGAGAGTGCGCATTACGGCGAAGACTTCGATCGTGATGAGGAAAGTTATCGACGCGGTTATCAGGCAGCGTTACATCCAACGCGTCGCGGCAAGGCGTACTCTGACGTTGAGGACGATCTAAGAACGGCTTACGCGGGAACTGTGCTTGACAGGCCGTTTCAGTCCGGGTATGAACGCGGGCAGGGCCATCGTCCAACAGGAGTGGAAGACTGAAGGATTTTTTGCTGAACGCCGCCGTCCTGATCTTGATCCTGGGCGTTAGTGCGTTCATCACGTCCTGGTTTTCCCGAACGATGTACATTCGTTGTTCAGCATGCGGCACTCTCAACGCGCGCCGGCGCAGTGAGTGCCGCTCTTGTAGCACCAAACTTTAATCCACAGATTACACAGATTGCTTTATAGAATCTGTGTAATCTGTGGATGAAAATTTCCTATGACAACACAAATTCCTCCAGAATGGCGTACGCACGCCGAGAGCACTGATTATCGCGAAACTCCCAACTACGACGACACCATCGCCTTTGCACGCCGGCTCGCACACGCATCACCATCAATCGAATGCGAGAGCTTCGGATTTAGCGGCCAGGGCAGGGAACTGCCGCTTGTAATCGCCTCGGAAACAGGCACCTTCACACCAGTCGCGGCAAAAGCCGAAGGCAAAGCCGTCGTGCTAATCCAAGCCTGTATTCACTCCGGTGAACCGGACGGTAAAGACGCAGGCTTCGCACTCCTGCGCGATATCGCGATCACAAAGACCGCTGCGGGCATTCTCGAACACGTTGTTTTGCTCTTCATTCCGATCTACAACACCGACGGTCACGAACGAGCGACGCCTTACAATCGCATCAATCAGAATGGTCCCTCCGAGATGGGCTGGCGCACAACCAGCACTTACCAAAATCTGAATCGCGATTACATGAAGGCCGACACGCCCGAAACGCGCGCCTGGCTGCGACTCTGGAACGAATGGCAACCGGATCTCTTCATTGATTGTCACGTCACTGACGGCGCCGACTATCGCTGCAACATCACTTATCATCACGAACATCACGCCGGAGTCGACAGCGCCGTGCTGGAATGGGAACGTGAGGTGTTCGGCGGCAAAGTCGCACCGGCAACAGAAGCCGCGGGCAACGTGATCTCCTGGTATCTCGAGTTCATCGACAATCGCGATCTCACTCGCGGCACACGCGACTTCAATGGCTCTCCTCGTTTTTCGACTGGTTTCGTGCCGGCTCGAAATCGCGCCGGAATTCTGATCGAAACTCACATGATCAAAGACTATCGTTCGCGAGTGATCGGCACATACGATTTTCTTCGCGCCGCACTTACAGAAGTTAATCGCGATCCGCAACGATTGCGCCGCATCGGTCGCGAAGCAGACGAGCGCACAATCGCGGCCGGAAGGAGTTTTGATCCCAGGCGAAGCTTTCCGTTGGATTTCGAACTGACAGACGAAGTGACGCCGTTTAAGTTGAAGGCGTTCCAGTATGAGACGGACGTTAGCGAGATCTCCGGCGATATGCGCGTAGTCTTTGGCCGCGAACCGATCGACTTAACTGTACCGATGTATCAAACGTTCAGAGTCACCGCGGCTGTCGCGCCGCCGCTCTATTACATTGTTCCCGGACAGTGGACGGAAGTTATCGATGTGCTGAAAGCGCACGGTCTCGAAATGAAAACGCTCGCTGCGTTCGAGCCGGTTGAAGTCGAGAGTTATCGATTTACGAACGTGCAGTGGCCCAGCGCGCCTTTCGAAGGAAGGCACATGCCGCGCTTCGACGTGGAGCCGCTCAAAGAAACGAGAGTGTTTCCACCGGGATCAGTCGTAGTGCCGCTTGCTCAGCCGGCAGGTAGAGTGATCCTCAATCTACTCGAACCGCAAGCGCCTGATTCACTCGCGCACTGGGGTTTCTTCAACGCGATCTTTGAAGAAAAGGAGTACGCCGAAAACTACGTGCTCGAAGCACTCGCCCGCGAGATGCTCACTGATGATCCGGAACTGCAACAGGAGTTTGAACACCTACTGGCGACGGATCCGAAGTTTGCCGATAGTCCGTCAGAGCGTCTGCGATTCTTCTACAAACGTTCGCCCTACTGGGATCCACAAATGAATCTTTATCCAGTAGGGCGAATCATTAGTAAAGTTGATCTACCACTTGCCTGAGATCAAAGACGCCCGACGAAGCTATCGCTTAAGTCACGGATAGGTGTCGGGCGTCGAGCAGGGCAAACAGTGTGCAGTTTGCCTTATACGACTGTGCGACGACCTCCGATAATGTTGATGAGCAGCACTACGAGCGCCAACACTAAAAGAATATGGATGAACCCGCCAACCGTATAGCTACTCACCACGCCCAGTAACCACAAGACCAACAGAATCACAAAAATCGTCCAAAGCATTTCGTTCTCCTCCTTTTGTCAACCACGCCCAAAGTTTTCGTTGGTACAAAAGCAATCGCGGTGGTAACGAGCAACGACCATGCCGTTTCGGTTTCTTGGGTTTTTGGGGAAAAGGCGCGGCGAAAATGTACGGAAACGTGGCAGTCAAAGGTCTGGCAGAAATAATTCAATCCAGATACAACCCGGAAGACCTGTTGTGAAACCAAAAATTTCACGAACTTGTTCTGGACTTCACATATTAGTCGCTGTTAAAGTGAAGCCAGCGTTCGTGTTGACGGACGCATTGATGTTTTTAGTGCCTGTCTCGGTTTTCGCGTGCGGGTCCTTCCCTGGAGTTCCGTCGCTTTTCAACCCCGATTCTTGGTTTTTAATTTTAACGGTCGCCGGAGGTGCACTCCGCCGTACCCATTCTGGAGGTTTTTATGCCTACCCCCACACCGCGGGTATCAGTTCGGACACGAAAGGTCGCTCTCTTAGGGCTGGCAATAACTACTCTCTCCTTCTTAATCACCGCCAGCATTGTTACGTATTTCCGCCAGCAGCCCCCGGTTCAGAAAATTAACTATTCGCAGTTGTACAACTTCGCCGAAGCTGGTGGCGCAGTCGCGCTCTCGGTCGAAGGCGAGACTATGACCATGACGAAGGCTGACGGCACGCTCGTCGAAGCC
>DATEWS010000325.1:0-6615 GCA_035257785.1 Pyrinomonadaceae bacterium | reverse complement strand
TGGTCATTGCGCTAGGATTTGTGCCGGTTGGTTTCGCCAAAAGTTCGGCGGGCGAATATACCTTCACGCTATTCGCAGTAGTAGTGATTGCCGTCCTTACGTCCTGGGTCGTCGCTGCGCTCTTCACACCGCTCATTGGGACGATGCTCCTCAAGCCCCACAAGGTTAAGGATGAGGATAAAGACAAGGGCAGCCATGAGCAAGGCGGACGCCTCCTAGGTCTCTACCGCCGCAGCCTGCTTTTCACCATGCGCCACGCCAAAATAACGCTGGCCGTAACTATCGTGATTTTCGGCATCTCGCTCTGGCTCGCGCGGTTTGTGCCCAGCCAGTTCTTTCCCGCATCGGACCGGCCGGAGCTCGTGGTTGATCTGCGCCTGAGGCACGACGCCTCGGTCTATGCATCGGATACGGCCTCGCAAAAGCTCGACGAAATCCTCCGTGGCGACCCCGATATCGTCCGCTGGAGTTCCTACGTGGGTCGCGGGGCGATTCGATTCTATCTGCCGCTCGACGTGCAGCTCCAAAACGATTTCTTTTCGGAAGCGATCATCGTTACCAAGAGCCTGAAGGCGCGGGAGCGAGTCAAGAAACGCCTGGACGCCGCGCTTGAGGAAAAGTTCCCCGAGGCGGTCGGGAGGATTACCCCGCTCGAACTGGGGCCGCCGGTTGGCTGGCAGGTCCAATACCGGGTCAGCGGCCCCGATCCATATAAGGTGCGTGAAACGGCCGACAAGCTGGCCGCGATCATGGGGGCGAGCCCCGACGTGCAAAACGTGAACTTCAACTGGATGGATCCGATCCGCAAACTCCGGATCCGCGTCAACCAGGATGAAGCGAGGCAATTGGGGCTCAGCTCGGCAGTCGTCGCCCAGTTGATCAACGCCGCCGTTTCGGGCATCTCCGCGACTCAGGTGCGCGACAGCATCTATCTGATCGACGTGGTGGTGCGGGCCCAGGCGACTGAACGCATGTCGCTGGAGACGATCCGGACCCTGAAGGTTCCGCTTTCAAACGGACGGTCGGTGCCCTTGACCGAGCTGGCCAGCGTCGAATACGCACAGGATTTGCCCCTGATCTGGCGCCGGGACCGGCTGCCCACCCTGACGGTCCAGGCCTTGCCCAGGGATGGCGTGCTGGCGGCGACCGCCGTGGCACGCCTCTCGGAAAAAGTCTCCGAGCTGAAGCGGCAACTGCCGGTCGGCTACAAGATCGTCGAGGGCGGCAGCGTCGAGGAAAGCGCGAAAGGACAAGGTTCCGTGCTCGCAGTTTTCCCGCTCATGTTGATTCTGATGGTGACCGTCCTGATGATCAACATGCAGAACTTCAGCCGCCTGTTTCTGGTCTGTAGCGTTGCCCCCCTGGGCGTCATCGGTGTCGTCCTGGCGCTGTTGGTCACGCAAAAGCCGATGGGGTTTGTGGCGATGCTGGGCACCGTCGCGCTCATCGGCATGATCATCCGAAACTCAGTCATCTTGGTGGATCAGATCGAAGTCGAGAAGGCTGCGGGACGCGGCGGTTGGGATGCCGTGGTCGCAGCCTCCCTGGTGCGCTTCCGTCCGATCATCCTGACCGCGCAGGCGATGATCCTGGGCATGGCGCCGATCGCGCCGACCGTCTTCTGGGGCCCCATGGCCTACGCCATCATGGGCGGCCTCGCCGTCGCCACGCTGCTGACGCTGATCGCGCTGCCCTCGCTCTATATCACCTGGTTCAAAATCCGGCCAGACGGAGAACGGACCCCTTCGACCAGCGTCCAGATGCAAGGTCCGGCCGCAGTAGCGGTCTAATGAATCGAATCACCCACGTCCATTATGCATCAATCAATCAAAGAACCCGCAGCCCCACAGCGAGATCCTTCAGCCAGCCGCAACGGATTTGAAATGACCCCGCCTCCGCCAGGCCGATACGCACCGCACCCAAGGCAAACAAATGACCGCAACTCCGCAAACTGCCGAACCGAAGTCCGCGTCGCCACACCCCGCGACGCCCGCCGGTCGCGCCGACGAAACGGCTTGGCTTCACCGTAATTGGTGGAATGCTCGCCGCGTCAGGCATTGCGATCTTTCTCATCCCGCTAACCTTCTATGTTGTGGAGCGACTCTCTTCACGCCGGCACTCCACCGCTCAAGCTACAGCCAGAGCCACAGGACACGCCAGCCGCGGTGGTTACCGCATGATGAATTTTGTTGAACATCTGTAAACTATTTCGCTATGACCCGCGTGCTTGCGTTGCTGGTCACCCTTTTCCCTGCTGTCACGCTCACACTGGCAGAAGATCAATCGCGTTCAAACAAATCAGAGGAATCCAATCCATTTAGCGTCGAGCTGCCGATCCTGAAGCAAGACCTCTCGGGTGACCGTTTAGCTCCCGAGGCACCGGGCGCCGCGGTTGCCCGCTTGGAAACAAAATTGGAAGAAGCAAAACGCGACGCCAAAAGCGTGGAACGCCTCTGCAAACATGGGGTGCTTTCGAAATTGGAAATGGAGCAACGGTTGTTGAACGTGATCCAATGCGAGGCAGAACTCGCAAGCGCACGACTTGCAGAGGTCAGACAGAAAATTGCCGACTTGCAGTCGAACGTAGCATCTGGCGAAAGCGCAAAGGATCAGCTCGCGAGTGCCAAAGCCGCCCTGAAACAGCTGAATGAAGCAACGGAAGCCGCAAAAGCAAAACGCGAGCGCGCCGAACTGGAAGCCGCCGAAGCAAACGTACGGCGCCAGCAACAACTGCTGAAGCTCGGCGTCGCTGCGCAATCAGATGTGGATGGCGCCGAGGAAAAGCTGGCCGAGCTTAAGGCGCAGAAGAATTAATGAAAGTCGAATCGGTGAACTTGAACACCTCGGTCATATAGCCTCACGTGCACGTTCGGCATGGCGCAGTAACAGGTATTAAAAATGATGGGATAGGAACGGCAGCTGGCGAAGTTCCCGGTCACGCCCCACTTCAGCGGCCGATCCATGACACCACGCGTACCGCATCCGGACTGGGTCCGGCGCAACGGTGACTCTCTAACACATGACCGCCTACGAATCGCGTTTCGCTGACCTACTGCGCAGGGGATCACGCATTAGGAGCACCCAAACTTCCATTCTTGTTCTCGGCGCGCTGCTAGCGCTCAGCGCTTGCGCGCCATTAGCACAGGTTCGCGAGATTAAGCCCAGGCTAGGTGCACAACATGGTACACTGCCGCAGCTTCGGCACGCCGAGCAAACGATTGCCGAGGGCGATAATCTGCAGCGTGCCGATCCCACCAGAGCCATTGGCTTTTATCTTTCCGGCGTTGAATCAGCAACAAGCGAACTGCGGAAGGATCCGAACGATCGCGTGGCTTTGCGTGATTACGACTTCGCCTTATCGCGCGTGTTTTCCGTCATTCACGATACTCACCTCGACCCATGGACGCGCCCGTTACACATTCCGGCGCCGAATGGAGGTCAATATTTGCTCACGCACCGTGCGATTGCGAATCGCCTCTGGCGACCACAGGATTACGAGCTGATTCCTGCCGACGAACTCGATCTGCGTGGAAAGTTTGTTGTTCCTCGTGTAACTCGCGAAGGCGCAGGCGCGGCGCTTGTCGCTGTGCGCAACGAGCAGGCACCGCAGATTCCGCTGCGATTTGCTCCGCCGCGTGTTTATACCGCGGTTACCGCAGTAGCTCGGTTTACCGGGCGCAAGTGCGAGATCGAATTTATTGACCCACTTGCCACTGAGACCGTCAACGTTTCAGGTCGCAGTCTGCCATCGCAGGCAGATCTCACTGCGCCAATAGCTCTGGGTCTTTCGCGCGAGCATCCGGAGAAGATTGGGTTCGCGGCGATGCTGAACCCGGAGAAGTTCGCCCATACGGTGCGACTGATACAAGTCCAACCTTACGATCCAAACAAGATTCCGGTCGTGTTCGTCCACGGTCTTCAAGACACGCCTGTGGCCTGGGTGCCGATGGTGAACGCGCTCTGGGCTGATCCCGCTTTGCGCCGGAATTACCAGGTGTGTGTCTTCAGTTATCCGAGCGGCTATCCTGTCCAGTATTCAGCCTTGCTGCTTCGGCGCGAGCTGGAGGCATTCGACAGAACTTTTCCTCATCACCGCTCGATTATCCTTGTAGGTCATAGCATGGGTGGAATTATCAGCCGGCTCATGATCACCGACTCAGGCGGTGACAGACTTTGGCGCTACTTCTTCGGTAAAGCGCCCGCGGAGACCAAACTCTCTCCGGAAAGCAAGGCGTTGGTCGAGGAGGGATTGATCTTCAAGCCGCGACGTAATGTGGCGCGAGTCATTTTCATTTCTACTCCACACCGCGGTAGTATTATTGCGCAAAACTCGATTGGTCGAATCGGATCGAGCCTGATCCGCAAATCCGTGCAATACATGAACGCGGGCCGCGAGATCTTACACGCATCCATTGTTCAGGAGGACCCAACAGTCTTGAAACTAAACCGGCTGCCGAACAGTATCGATACCCTTTCGCCTAACGATCCGTTTGTGAAAGAAATGAATGCACTACCAATGGCGAAACGCATTCCTTATCACTCGATCATCGGCGATCGCGGACGCGGTGACACGCCGAATAGCAGCGATGGTGTCGTGCCCTATTGGAGTTCGCATCTCGACAGGGCCGAATCGGAGAAGATTGTGCCGTCTGGTCACGGCGCGGAACACAGTGCCCAAGGGATTGCCGAGGTCCTGAGAATCCTTCACGAACACATCGCAAGCAGGGGCTCAGGAAAGCAACCGCGACCGGGCCTGCGCAGAACTGAAATACGGTACGATTCGCCATCCGACAACGGCAACCGCAGTTCTACCGATGACGGGCGGCGCCTGCCCGCAATGCGCGATCAGCGTTTGGTCGGACAAGCTGACGATCAGCAAGCAGCGCTCACGGTCGCGAGTCGCTATCAGTCGCGTCACGCTTTTTGGGCTGAATGCGCTTGTTTCGCGCACTGCCAGAATGTTTCTGCGGCCGGACTAAGCGGACCTTTGCGCGCCGCGAGACCGATGTCGATCGTCTTCGGCTCGGGTATAAGCCGCAAAAGTTTTATCCGCCGACCGAAAACATACGCGAAGCGATCGGCGGCGAGCGCGACACCGCTGCCAGCTTCGACCGCGGCAATAATGCCATCCACGCTGTCGCGCTCCTCAACGATCTGCGGCTTGGTTTTGCTCGACGCGAAGACGGCGTCAATGAAGTAGTGGTAATCGGGGAACTCTTGCGGGACCAAGCCGACGAACGGTTCGCAGGCCGCCTCCTCGAGTGGGACAGCGCGCCGCCGGGCGAGTCGGTGCTTGGGCGAAACGGCCAGGCGAGGGTGCTCATGGCTCAATGGGAGAAAACGCAGACCGCGAAGCGCGCCGGGCTTCGGCGCATGAAAGATGAAGGCGAGATGGAGTCTGCCTTCGAGCAGAGCATCCACGTTCTCCTCCACTTTGCGATCGTGCAGCTTCACCCGCACGTTCGGCATCACGCCCTGATACGTCCTCAAGATGCGGTGAAAGAGCGGATCTATCGCATACGAACAATAGCCAACATGCAACTCGATGCGCTGGTGCTCGTCGAGCGCACGCACATTTCTCAGTGCTTCGTCTGTTCGTGCCAGGATCGCGCGAGCTTCATTGAGAAACAGACGCCCGGCTTCGGTCAGTCTCACTGACTTACCGACCCGTTTCAGCAAAGGCAATCCGATTTCATCTTCAAGATCACGAACCTGACGGCTTACTGCCGGTTGGGAAATGTGAAGTTTCAACGCGGCGCGCGAGACGTTTTCAGTCTCGGCCACACCGACGAAGTAGCGCAAATGCCGAAGCTCCATAGGAAAGCTAGATAGGGAAATCCTTATACCTTCTCGCTATAAAGAGGCAAGAAAGAAAGTATTTCCTGCGTGCGTTAGGCGGACGCCATACTGTGGCATGTCCGAAATGGTTGAAGGCGCTGCCGCAAATTCGCACAAGTCTCACGCGCGAAAAGAGAAATCTGACCCTGACAACCTTGCCTCTCATCCGCGCGCTTCAGCACAGCGCAGTCCCGACCTGCGCTTCACGCCTAACCAGTTACAATCCAGAACGGTAACGCAATGAATGCGAATGTCGTCACTGCTTTGGCAGCGCTGCTGGGCTCGGTGGCCGGCGCATCGGCAGCCATCGCCACCACGTGGATATCGCAGAGAAGCCAAACGCGTCGTGAACTGGCGAAATCGGAAATGCGCAAGCGCGAGACGCTCTACGGCGAGTTCATCACCGAAGCGGCCCGCTTATTATCCGACGCTTTTGACCACACGTTAGATAAACCTGAAACGCTCGTGAAACTTTATGCTATCCTCGGTCGGATCCGTCTCGTCTCCTCGGAAGCCGTGTTCAACGCCGCCGAGGAATGCAGCAGTCGCATTCTCGATGTTTACGCTACGCCGAACCGCACGGTCGACGAGCTCATCGGCGCTATTCGAAGCGACGAAATGGCGTTTCTGAGGAAATTCAGCGACGCCTGCCATGTCGAGTTAGGCAAATATTCCCAATATTAAAGGACAGACGCCCTCAAAATTAACGAAATCGTCACATGACTAGTGTTATGAGAAGCTGTCATTTGCTGGTGGGTCACGAAGGGAGCGAGTGAC
>DATEWS010000324.1:0-6694 GCA_035257785.1 Pyrinomonadaceae bacterium | reverse complement strand
ATGGCGAAGCAGGAACTGGAACGCCTCTACTCCGAGTTGAGAGACGCCTTCGAGCGCGCCAGCCAGGCCGAGGCATTGCGACGAAGTGAAAAACTGAAGTCAGCTTTGCTCGATGCAGTCACACACGATCTGCGCACGCCGCTAGCGTCCGTGAAAGCCTCCATCACGACACTGCTCGATGAAGTGCGCGGCAGTAAGGACGGCGAGCCACCTGTTGTACTCGACGACGAATCGCGGCTCGATATGATGGAAGTAATCGATCAGGAAAGCGATCGTCTGAACCTTTTCATCGGCGATTTGATCGAACTCGCGCGAATCGAAGCGGGCGAACTTCAACTACGGCCACGCTGGGGCGAAGTCGATGAGATCATCTCAACTGCCCTGACTCGCGCAGAACCACTCACTGCACAACACAGGATCGAAGTTGAGATCGAAAAAGAGCTGCCACTCGTCAGGGTCGACAACCGCGCCGTAAGCGAAGTGGTCTACTCGCTGATCGATAACGCCACAAAGTATTCTCCGGTCAATACTACAATCCGTGTTACTGCAACTCGCGGAGATGACGAGATGGTGTATGTGACCGTGGAGGATATGGGGAAGGGTGTGCCGGCAGAGCTGCGAAAGCGAGTGTTTGATAAGTTCTTTCGTGCGATGCGTGACGGCGATGTAACGACCGGCGAACCTTCAGGAACCGGAATGGGTCTAGCCATCGCGAAGGGAATCGTCGAGGCTCACGGCGGCCGCATATGGATTGAGCCGCGCCGCGGCGACCGCGGCACATGCGTATGTTTCACTCTGCCGATTGGTGACGAAGAACCTGCATGAACGACATGGCGCGAATCATTGTCGTTGATGACGACGCGCAACTGACACGCGTTCTGCGCACGGGTCTGAAATCGCGCGGTTACGAGGTGCGAACAGCGCCCGATGGAATGTTGGCGCTCGAGACTTTCAATGAATGGCAGCCGGATCTCGTCATCACTGATTTAGCGATGCCGGTAATGGACGGCCTTGAACTTTGCCGGCAATTACGCGCAGTCTCTCAAGTGCCGATCATTGTCCTCTCAGCGAAGGGCGAGGAGAAGACAAAGATCGAGGCGCTGGATCTTGGCGCGGATGACTTCATTACGAAGCCTTTCGGTATCGACGAACTCTTCGCTCGCGTTCGCGCCGCATTGCGTCGAGCATCTTCGTCTGTACCAACCCAGGCAACGACGGTTTTAGAAGTCGGAGTGTTTCATGCCGATCTGGAATCGCGTCGCGTCACAGTTGAGGGTCGCGAAATTCATCTTACGCCAAAAGAGTTTGATCTGTTGACTTACTTCATGACTAACGCCGGCAAAGTTCTTACTCATCGCACGTTGTTGAAAGCGATATGGGGCGGGAATTACGTCGATCAAAACGAGTACCTGCGCGTGTTCGTGGGCCAGTTGAGAAAGAAAGTCGAGCTGGAAGGAAGCAAGCCACGCTACATCCTCACGGAACCCTGGGTTGGCTATCGCTTCGAACCCGGTATCCCGTCCTTATGATCTTTTAACGGACTCTTTACACCTTTTTTATAAATTTTCTCGTAACCTCTGAAAGTTGATAATTAATGCGCCGAAGTTGCCGACCGATAACGTCGAGAGCGGCAGCGCGGGGGAACCAATGGGTCTCGAGATCGAGACCCTGGGGCGAATCGTGATATTCACGTAGGACACTTCCCAATCAGTCCGAGCCCGTCAGCTAACCTCGCAGGCTATGGGAAGGACACGAATAAGGCCTTGAGATGGGCGCGGAGCGTGTTGCTTCGCGCTTTTTTCTTTGGACCTTTGTGACGTGATGACTGATGACTAGTGAATTTTCATTGCGCGATGAGGAACTGACACCACACCGGGTAAGAGCAACGTTGCGCGCACACTGTTGGACGTGGAAGAGCACTGGTGCGTGCGTCGGAATGCTGGGCGGTGTTATCGCGCCGCTGCTTGGACTGGCTCTCAGTTTTCTCGCAAGCTTCATTGGTGATTGGCACGGTTTCCACGTCCGACGCGAAGGCGCGGTCCTGTTATTCCTGACCATTCCTCTTCTCATCTTCGGCGCTCATTGTCTCGACTTGCTCGATAAGGAGGTTAGTGCTGAAGAGTCTCGACTCAGACAACGAAACAAATAATGGCAACTGCGGTCAAGCGGTTATTTGTCGGCAGAGCGTTAAGAACTGAGCAGGCAATCCACGAACGGCTCACGAAGAAAACTGCACTTGCCGTTTTCTCGTCCGACGCATTGTCGTCAACGGCCTACGCAACGGAAGAAATACTGTTGGTGTTGGCAGTCGCTGCTGCCGCTACCAACGGCGCGTCGTTTGGTTATGTAATACCAGTCTCGGTCGGTATTGCTGTGCTACTCGGAATCGTTGCGACGAGTTATCGCCAGACGATTCATGCTTATCCTTCCGGTGGCGGCGCGTACATCGTCGCGAAGGAGAACCTTGGTATCCCTCCCGGTCTCGTCGCTGCTGCCGCTCTTCTGGTCGATTATGTGCTGACGGTCTCAGTGTCGATCGCAGCAGGCGTCGCGGCGATCACGTCTGCAGTGCAGGGAACTCGTTACGCCGGACTAATCGATCACAAGGTTTTGTTGTGTTTGATTTTCATCGCGTTCATCGCGACTGCGAATCTTCGCGGTGTTAGAGAATCAGGCGCACTGTTTGCGACACCCACTTACGTGTTCCTAATCAGTTTTCTGTTCATGGTTGGCTTCGGACTCTTTCACTACTTCACTTATGGTGGCGCTGCCCCGGTCCCCGGTCCTGAAGAACTAAAGACTGCCGAAGGTTATCATTCCCAACCTTTAACTCTGTTCCTTTTGCTCGGAGCTTTCTCGAACGGCTGCGCCGCACTCACAGGGATTGAAGCGATTTCAAACGGCGTACAGGCGTTCAAAAAACCCGAAGCGAAAAATGCCGCAACGACGCTCATTTGGATGGCGTTGTTACTGACGACGATGTTCCTCGGCACGAGCGTGATGGCCTACTTGTATCACGTGCATCCGAAATCGAGTGAGACGGTGATATCGCAGTTCGCGCGGATCATGTTCACCGGATCATTCGGGTGGTTCTATTACGTGGTTCAGGTAGCAACTGCCGCGATCCTGGTGCTCGCAGCTAACACCGCGTTCGCTGACTTTCCAAGACTATCGAGTTTGTTGGCGCGCGATCGTTTCCTGCCGCGACAGTTCGCCAACCGTGGTGATCGTCTTGTTTTCTCAAACGGCATCATCATCCTGGCGATCTTTTCAGGCGTGCTGGTGATCGTGTTTGGTGGTGACACGTCTCGTTTGATCCCGCTTTATGCAGTCGGCGTGTTTCTTTCGTTCACTCTCTCGCAATCCGGAATGGTAGTCCACTGGCTGAGAGAACGCGCGAAGCTACGCGGCAAGCAGAAAGAACCAGCGTCAAATATTGAACCGCCAGACGAAGAGATTCATCGCTCATACTTCGTGACCGACGAAGTGACAGCGCCCGCCAACTGGAAAAAATCGATTCTCATCAACGCACTCGGAGCAGTCGCAACCTTCATCGTTCTTTGCGTCTTCATTGCCACCAAGTTTATTCATGGCGCATGGATCGTAGTGGTCGTGATTCCGCTGCTGGTGTTGCTTTTCAAGTCCATTCACAACCATTACGTGATGGTCGCAAAGCAGCTCTCGACAAACGGTCTTGGACCATTGCGTCCTGTGAAACACAGAGTCATTGTTCCGATTTCCGGTATTCATCGGGGCGTCGTTTCCGCGCTGCAATACGCGCAAACCATCTCGTCCAACGGAGTTCAGGCTGTCTACGTGGATTTCGACGAAGATGCGACGGCAGGTCTAAAGGACAAATGGGAACGTTGGGCCGCCGGCATACAACTCGTCGTGTTGCCATCACCTTATCGCGAACTGACGCGACCGCTCCTGCGACACATCAACCGCCTGGCAAAAGAGAATCCGAACGATATCGTCACGGTCGTGCTTCCTGAATTCATACCCGCCAAGTGGTGGCAGCATGCGCTACACAACCAGAGTTCACTTTTATTGAAGGGTTCGTTGCTCTTCAAACGAGGAGTGATTGTGGTTAGCGTGCCCTATCATCTCGAACACTAACGCGCGGTTCGCGCGTCGCAAAGACAGTATTCGCAAGTTAGCCCAACGGCAAGCCGTAAGAGAAGAGGTAAAGCGCGATTGCCAGTCCTTTAGTGATGACGAAGGTACCGAGCAGGGCTGACAAAGGAAGTAAACCTCTCCAACCGCGCGTTTTGAGTAAGTGGTATGTAATGATGAACGGCGCCGCCGTAACAGCGAACACCCCGGTGCAATATAGTTGCGTTGCCGGTGAGCTTCTGATCTCAGCCCGCAACCACCACACGACACCGCAAATAAACATCGCACTGTAAAGAAACTCAAAGCTCGGCGAGGGCTCCAGCCGGAGAGCATAGAAGACTCCAAGTCCCACGTTATAAATAAAAATATCAACGCCCAGCAGAACCAGCATGATTAACGATCTCTTCTGTTCAGCGATCATGGGCCGTCATTAGAATAAAAGTTGAAAAACTAGTCAACGATACGATGCGGGCATTCGCGTTTATTGCAAAAAGAAGTACTATTCGTTTGGAGATCGATTATGAGCAGAAAAATGATAGTGCTTGCCACGATTTGTGTGGCACTCGTTTTAAGCGCAGCCATTACGTTACGCTCACGCTCTCAAGAACCAGCGCGAGCGTCTGGTCCCTACATTACTGAGCCCGTCGGTAACGACGTGATTTCCGGGTACAAACACTGGACACGTGTCAACCCTCAGCCCGCGCTGGTGCTTGCGCAAGTGGCGCAGCTTTGCGCATCTGCCTCTGCGCCTCCTCCGAGCAGTCCGCATGGACCAGATAAGTACATCACTGTGTACGTCAACGACATTGGACGGCACGCAATGATGGAAGAAAAGACGCCACACTTCCCACAGGGTTCCATCATCGTCAAAGAGAAATTTAGAAACCCCAAGAGCACTACGCCCGAGTTATTGACGGTGATGGTCAAGCGCGAACGTGGTTACAATCCTGAGAGTGGCGACTGGGAGTACATGATCGCGGACGGCAATGGACTGTCGGTGCAAGAACGCGGCAAACTCGAGAACTGCCAGTCGTGCCATCTGATGGATAAGAATACTGATTACGTTTCGCGAAACTATCTTCCGGTTGAAATTGCGAAACAACTCAAGTAGTCAGTCTAACAATCGTCGCACCTAAACCACCGGCTTCCGGAGGCGCGTCGGTCCAGTCGTAAACAAACGGCGTGCGCGCCAGAATCGAGCGAACCATTTCGCGCTGCACCCCGATCCCTTTCCCGTGAATAATCCTCACTGACTTGAAACCCATTTCATGGGCCAGACGCAGGTATTCTTCGACTACGGCTTTCACATCGCGCGGCGGAATCGTGTGAAGATCGAATATGTCAGTAATCTCGATCTGAACCGGATCTGGAAACGGATTGTCGGGATCAACGTCGCTCATACGTAGATTTGACACTCATCTACCCCACTTGTAAACTCGCCCGTTTCAATCCAACAATTTAATTAAAGGAATCAAACGAAATGGGTGCGCGAAAGAAGATTACAGTTGTGGGCGCAGGCAATGTCGGCGCCACTGCGGCTCACTGGCTTGCGGCAAAAGAACTCGGCGACATCGTGCTCGTCGATATCGTGGAAGGAGTGCCGCAAGGCAAGGGACTCGACCTGGCGGAAGCTGCACCTATCGAAGGTTTCGACGTGCGGTTGATCGGCTCAAACACGTACGACCAGACGGACAACTCCGACGTCGTGATCATCACTGCCGGACTCGCGCGCAAGCCGGGGATGAGCCGTGACGATCTGTTGAAGACAAACGCCGACATCGTCTCGAAAGTGGTGGACGAGGTCGTCAGACGCTCACCGAACTCGATCCTGATCATAGTCTCGAACCCGCTGGATGCGATGTGCCAGGTAGCTCTCAAACGCTCGGGCTTTCCGAAGCATCGCGTGATTGGAATGGCAGGAGTGCTCGACTCCGCGCGTATGCGTTGCTTCCTCGCGGAGGCTCTGGACGTGTCGGTCGAAAATGTGACAGCGTTTGTTTTGGGTGGACACGGCGACACGATGGTGCCGTTGCCGCGTTTCTCGACTTGCGCGGGTATCCCGATCACTGAGCTGCTGCCCAAAGATCAGATCGATGCGATCGTGAAGCGCACCGCGGGTGGCGGCGCGGAGATCGTGGCGCTGTTGAAAACTGGATCGGCTTACTATGCGCCGTCGGCGGCCGCGGTTGAGATGACTGAGTCGATCTTGAAGGACAAGAAGAAGATTCTTCCGTGTGCGGCGTATCTTGAGGGTGAGTACGGGATCAACGGGCTTTACGTTGGTGTGCCGTGCAAACTCGGTGCACGTGGGTTGGAGCAGATCATCGAGATCAATCTGACTGCGGAAGAGAGAATTGCGTTGCAGAAGAGTGCGTCAGCGGTGCAGGAGCTGGTTGACGTGCTCGGTATCTAAGATAGGTGTGGACAGGATTTACAAGATTCGACAGGATTTACATGTTAATCCTGAAAAATCTTGTAAATCCTGTCTACGTCTACCTATGGTTGCGGACGTCAAACAGAATCTGAACCGCCTCGGGCCGGTGTTCGGACTGCTGCTCGTGATCGGCGTCTTCTCGTT
>DATEWS010000323.1:0-4868 GCA_035257785.1 Pyrinomonadaceae bacterium | reverse complement strand
TAACCCGCGACAAACTGCGGCAGGAATGTCAGGTTGAAACCGACGTAGATCACGAGAGCACTAAACCTGCCCCAACCTTCGGGATACATGCGCCCGGTGATCTTCGGCCACCAGTAGTGCAGTCCGCCGAGGTATCCCATTAGCGCGCCACCGACCATGATGTAGTGGAAGTGTGCGACGACGAAATACGTGTCGCTCAAATGCACGTCGACCGCGAGCGACGCCAGGAACAAACCGGTCATGCCGCCGATGGTGAAGAGTCCGATGAAGCCGAGACCATAGAGCATCGGCGTGTCATACGAGATCGATGACTTGTAGAGCGTGGCTGTCCAGTTGAAGACTTTAATCGCCGACGGAATCGCGACCGCGAAACTCAGAAACGAGAAGATCATTCCCGCATAAACTGACTGGCTCGTCACGAACAAGTGGTGACCCCAGACCAGAAAACCAAACACGGCAATCGCGAGGCTCGAAAACGCGACGAAGCTGTAGCCAAAAATGTTCTTGCGCGAAAAGTTTGCGATCAACTCACTGATCACGCCCATCGAAGGCAAGACCATGATGTAAACGGCCGGGTGCGAGTAGAACCAGAATAAGTGCTGAAAGAGAATCGGATCGCCGCCGAGTGCCGGATCGAAGATCCCGACGTGCGCGAGACGTTCAAATGCCAGCAGCAGAATCGTGATCGCGATCACGGGCGTGCCGAGGATCATAACCAGGCTGGTCGCGTAAAGAGACCAGACAAAGAGCGGCAAGCGGAACCACGTCATGCCCGGCGCGCGCATCGTGTGAACGGTGACGATGAAGTTGAGTCCGGTCAGAATCGACGAGAAGCCGTTGATAAAAATTCCCAGACCGGTCGCGACTACGTACGAGTTTGAGAACGTCGTGCTGAACGGTGTGTAGAACGTCCACCCAGTATCAACGCCGCCTGCAAGCAATGCATAGATGGTGATCACGCCGCCCAGCAGATAGATGTACCAGCTCAAGAGATTGATTCTGGGAAAGGCGAGATCTTTGGCCCCGATCATCATCGGGATAAGGAAGTTCCCCAGCGTCGCAGGTATCGACGGAATGAGGAAGAAAAAGATCATTATGATGCCGTGCTGCGTGAAGACCTTGTTGTAAGTCGCCGACTGCATGAAGTCGCCCGGCGGCGTCAGCAACTCGAGGCGAATCATCATTGCGTAAAGCCCGCCGATGAAGAAAAAGAAAGTAATCGAGCCGAGATAAAGCAGCGCGATGCGCTTGTGATCCTTGGTCAACAACCATGACTTCAACCCGTACTGGGCGTTGATGTAGTTGACCTTCGGTGGCTCTGGTAATTCGAATGACTCTATCGGTTTCATAAAAATCCCTGGCCACAAAAAGGCACAAAAGGCACACAATCAGAAACGAGAGCATCCGTGCCTTCAATTCTTTTTTGTGTCTTATGTGCCTTTTTGTGGCTCATTTTTGGTTCCGTGTTGGTGACGCTGCCGGTTGTTGTACCTGACTGCCTGCCGGCAGTGACTTAATAAAAGCTACCAACTGCACCAACTGATCCTCACTAACCTGACCCTGGAACGTCGGCATGATCGGCCCAAACCCCTCGACGAGCTTCGCCTGCGGATTTAGGATCGACTCGCGAATGTATGCTTCGTCGACCGTCTGTTCCTGTCCGGTTTGCAGTTTAGTCTTTTGTCCAAACACGCCAGCGAGCATCGGCCCGCGTCCGCCCTCGCCGTTCGCGCCGTGACACGATGAACAGCCGAGCGATTGAAACAACTGTTGTCCGGCGGCGGCTGGAGTGGAAGTGCCGGTGTTTCCACTCAACCAATTATCAAACTCGCGTGGCTCCATCACGATTACGGAGCCCGTCATGCCGGAGTGATTCATGCCGCAATACTCCGCGCAGAACAGGTGATACGTTCCCGGTGTCGTCGCTTCAAACCAGAGCGTTGTGTACTTGCCGGGCACGACATCGGCCTTGGTGCGGAAAGCGGGCACGAAGAAATCGTGTATCACGTCTTCCGAAGTCATAATCAACTTGATCTTGCGACCGACAGGCACGTGCAACTGGTTGATCTCGCGCTGCCCGGTGGCGTGTTGCAGTTTCCACATCCACTGCTTGCCGACGACGTAAATTTCAACTGCGTCTGCCGGCGCTTTGTACTGCGCGAAGTAGACGCGCGCGCCCCAGGCAAACATCGTCATCGCGATCAGGAAGGGAATGATGGTCCAAATAGTTTCGAGCTTGTGCGAACCTGCGATCGGCCGCGGGATTTCGTAAGGCGTGCGACGTCGATACCGAATAACGAAGAAGATCAGAACTGCCGAGATGAGTAGCGCAAAGAAGAGCGTGACACCCGAGAGATAAAAGTAGAGCGCGTCGACCTGCCACGAGAAGGTCGAAGCACTATCGGGTACTAATGGAATCCACGACTGCATTACTAAGACGCACCTCCAGTCGCTCCGGTGTTGCGCGCTTTGAGCAACAACAACATCGCCACAATCCCGAGCATCGTGATGACGCCCGCGACGCGCATCACTTTCATTATTTGCGCGCCGTACTTACCGCTTGCCGGATCGTAGTGGTAGCAATAGAGCAGCAGTTGGTCCACCGGCGATCCAATCTTGTTCTCCGACGATTCGATCAATCCGAGCCGCAAGTCACGCGCGGAATAATCGACGCCGTAGAAGTAACGTGAAAGTTTTCCTTGCGGCGTGGTCACCATGATGCCGCTTGCATGCGCAAACTGTTTCGTCGCGTCGTCGTAGCGATAGCGAAAGCCGGCGGCGTCGGTTAACTTCGCGATGTTTTCCTGATCACCCGTCAGAAAGTGCCAGCCGTTGCTCGCGTTTGCTCGCATCTTTTCCGGCAGGTAATTGACGTAAACTTTTTTCTTTGCCGCTGCAAGCGTGCTTGTCTCGCGCGGATCGAAACTGACAGTCACCACGTCATATTCGTTTCCGATCTGAAAGGGCAGCACGCGAAACGACGTGACCATCCCGTTGAGTACTTGCGTGCAGAGCATCGGGCAATCGTAGTAAACAAACGCGAGCACGACGGGCTTCTTGCCGAAGTATTGGCCCAGCTTCACTGGTTGACCGCTCTCATCGCGAAAGACGAGATCGAGCGGTACCTGCTGATCGAGTTTCTGTTCGATCTTGACGTCGCGCAGCGCAGTCGGCAGCCCGGTCGAAGGACTTCCCGTCTCCGGGCGCGCGCCGTACAACGGCGAGCTCGGTCCCGGTGGTCCTTGTGCCCACGCAGACGACACGGCAAACATCAACACTAACCACAGATTAAACAGATAGAAGATCGATCTGTATTTTTCTGTGTAATCTGTGGTTAGGTTTTTCTCACAATTCATTGCAACCTCTTCTCCGTTTCTCTGCCGGAGCTCGCAGCGGTAGGCATGCTGATCGCGTAGTCGCTTAACTTTGTAGTTGACGAACCTTTGACTCGCGTTGGCAGTCCTTCACCGGATAAAACTTTGTCGATTGCCGCATCGATCGGCATACCGACAACTTTCCCTGACTGGTCCTTCAATCCTGTTTTGAGATTCTCTTCCCACTGTTCCCGCAGAAATTTGTACTCCGCTTGCGGCTCGCGTTTTTCAAGCGGTATCTTCTGACCATTCTCCAGCCCGAGCTCGAATCCGGGGGCTGCCTGTAATCTCGGCTCCGGCGGCAGTCGTTCTGGTTGTGTCAATTCCATCGGCCCGGGCTTCGGCGCTTTCGCTGCCTGCGCGTTGAAGTATCGAAACAATAGCCACATTCCCAAACAGACAGTTGCAGTCGCGATCGTGAGCACGACTACAAACGTGAGCACGCCACCTACGCTGACGTCACTCGGCTCATGCGTGACTTCGACGTTGCGAATGTGCGAAACGTCCGGTGTTTCAGTCTTGTGTCCGTTACCCTTTTCTTTCATTAGTGTCCCGCGTGCATTTGTTCGAGCGTTGATTCAAACTGCGGATCGTTAATCGGAATCAACGGTCGTTTACCCAACTGCCACGCAAACAGCGACAGCCACAAACCACCAAAACCAAGCAGCGCAAGTACGTCAACCACAACCCACCTGCGATGCCCAAAGGCCGGCGCAAGCATCCACAAAAGATCGACCATCCTCATTACGATTATCAGCATCGCCACCAGCACCAACCGCCGTGGATTGCGTTTCAAATCGCGCGACAGCAGGAACAGGAACGGCGCCGCGAAATGCAGGATGCCAATCAGTATTATGACAACGCCCCACGTAGCGTGGATGCGGTGTGTGTACCAGACAATCTCTTCGGGAAGATTACCCGACCAGATAATCAAAAACTGGGAGAAAGCGAAGTAGGCCCAGAGCATCACGAGCGCCAGCAGCAACTTGCCGTGATCTTGAAAATGCAGCGGCGCTACGATTCGTCGCATCGGCTCGTCGCGGACGAGATTCGCCATCACCGCGATCACAAACGCGAGCGCGCTCAAGCTCCATGCCGCCACGAAAATGAAACCGTAGATCGTTGAAAACCACTCCGGCTCGAGCGACATGTACCAGTCGATCGACGCGAACGTCACACTAAATATCAGCGCAACCATTCCGGGACCACTCAAGACGCGCATCTGTTTCGTGTAACGATTGTCAGCAGTTCTATCCTGCGCGAGGGACCACTTGTTCAGCAGAAACGCGAGCGTTATCCAAATCGCGAAATATATGGCCGCGCGTACCGTAAAGAACGGCAGGTTCAGGTACCCGCTTTTGAACTTCACTGCCTCATGTTGCTCAACCTGTTGAGGGTCCAACCACTCGTGATAGATCGAGTGTGCACCAAGGATCACCGGCAGAAACAGGATCGCCATTACCGGAAGCAGCCTGGTTGCAGCTTCGAGCACGC
>DATEWS010000322.1:0-2189 GCA_035257785.1 Pyrinomonadaceae bacterium | reverse complement strand
GGTCGGCGCGGGCACAAAGCCGTCGCCGTGTATTCGCATTGAATGGTCCGGCGGCTCGGCAATGATGCAAGTGAATGGCGCGGGCGTGTTGGTCCAGAGCAGCATCGGTAAGTGTTACAGCCCTGAAGGCGCGATGCAGGGAATGGCCATCATTGCGAGCACGCAAACAAAGATCAGCGCCTTATGAAACCGAACAACGGACGACATCTCGCATTTCCATTTCGCATCGGCGTCGACGGTCGCGCGGTGCAGGTGAAGTCGCTCGAGGAGCACGTGCGCGACGAGTTGGTCCAACTGATTCTGACCAATCCAGCCGAGCGCCCGTTCCTGCCGGAGTTTGGCGGCGGTGTTAGACGGCTGGTGTTTGAAAACATCGACGAGACCACGGGCGCCATGGTCAAGAGCGTTTTGACTCGTTCGATCTCGCGTTGGCTGGGTAATCGAGTGACGTTGGAAGACCTGACGGTAGTTATAGAAAACGAAACGATCGCCGTCGATCTGCGGTATCGCATTGCCGGAACTGAAGACTCGCGCGTCCTGAAGTTTCAACGACACGGCGGGTAACAAAACATGTCGCTCATCGAACCCAAAACACTGAGGAGTCGCGCCACCGATCGAGAGGCGTTGGCCGAACGCGCGCGCAAGTTGGTCGCGGGTCCGGCGAATGGGATTAAACTCGTTTTCGTCAGCGTTGGCAGTAACGAAGCGACGCTCGAAGTTGAGTTTTACAATCGAAACTTCCTGCAAACGATCGTCGACAAGTTCGACGCGGAATCACCTACCGACTCTTCAATCGCACGCCGCATCTTCCCGATTTCCGGCGGGCATCGTTTGCAGGCAGGCGCGGCGGCGGGGCAGGTTCACGTCACGAAGATTGCGAAGTCAGCCGACTTTGATGCGCCGGATTCGACGCAACCAACCACGCTCGTTCTCACCGTCACACCGATTGGCGACTACTCGACTTACAAACTCAGTGTCGACACGACAGTCTTTCCAACAGGCGACGTCGTGATCGATCCAGTTTTCAACGAGATCGATTTCAAGTTTCGTCCCGGTTGTTTCAACGTCAACTGCGCGCCCGATTGGGAACCGGGTGAGCGACCGCTCGACGAACCGCCGATCGATTATCTCGCGAAGGACTACGATTCGTTTCGCCACACGATGATCGCCGCAATGATGCAGCGCGTGCCCGACTGGCAGACGAGCAGCGAAGCCGATCTCGATCAAGTGTTGCTGGATCTCTTCAGCGCGGCCGCCGACGAGCTCAGCGACTATCAGGACCGCGTGATGAACGAAGCCTACCTGGCCTCAGCGCGCAAGCGTGTGTCACTGGCTCGTCACGCGCGTTTAATGGACTACCACATTCACCAGGGCAATCAGGCCAGTGCGATCCTCGCGCTCGAAGTGGCGCTATCACAGCCTTCGGAACCGCAAGTCGGAGCGACCAAACAATACTTCTTCGACAATCACGTCAAAGTGTGGGCGGGAACCCCTGACGAAGATTCGCGGTCCGTCTTTTTTCTTTCAAACGGCACGACGCGTGTTCATCAACTCGTGAACCGCATGAGTCTCTATACCTGGAGCGACTCGATCCCCTCGCTCCTCGCCGGCGATACGTCAGCGGATCTGAAACTGTTCCTTGACGACACTACACCTGCGCCCGATCAGGCTTCGGCAGTTGTAGTCGAGACTTTGATTCGCAGCGGAGTCATCACTCATTTGCTGATCCAGGAACACCTGAATCCTGCGACGGGTTCGGTCAACGGCTTCAATCCAAACAAACGACAACTGCTCCGTCTGTTGCCCGGCAACGATGGCGCCGAAGCGATGTTTGATCCAACAACTGGACCACCCGCGAGCGCCGAGTGGTTTGTTCGCGTGCGCTGGGATGAACGAGACAAGCTGCGAACCAACTACTGTTTCACGATTGACTGTGGACCAGGCACAGGCAAAGTAAACAACGTCTCGCTCTTTCATGGAAATCTCGTCGAAGTCACTCACGGAGAACTCAAGACCGCCGTCTTCAAGGACGAAGATGTTCTGCTGACCTCGCCAATCGAGTCGCACTACGAACGTGTCGGCAAGTGGAGTCCACGTAGCGCGAAGCTCGGAAGGTGGGGAACGATTTGTGCGCTCCCCGATCATTCGCTTGCGTATCGGCTCACCGAACCTGGCGGCGAAGTGCCGCC
>DATEWS010000321.1:0-5224 GCA_035257785.1 Pyrinomonadaceae bacterium | reverse complement strand
AGCAGGCCTTACTCAACTGAACAGGAAGCACTCAACACGATCGCTTCAGGTCTCGATGCTTTCTATCGCACCAACTACAACCAACTCTACTCACAACGAAACGACACAATTAAGTCAGCAATCAGCGAAACTCAGCGGATTTTCAAGACTTACTTCTTCCCCGAGATGAAGACCAATTGGTCCACTCATGCGAACAACATCGGGCATTTCTATTCATCCGGCTGTTTTCGTTGTCACGATGGTGAGCACGTCAGCGACACGGGAAAGGTAATTCGAAACGATTGCAACATCTGCCACACGGTGCTTTCAGACTCAGCGAGACCAGCAACGATGCCCACCACGATTGATTTCAAGCATCCGGTCGATCTCGGCGCGCTGGCAAATCGAAAGTGCGAAACGTGCCACAAGGCAAACGAACCATTCAAGCACCCGATCAACCTCGGCGACATCTCGATGTTCCAGTGCGTAGAATGTCATCCAAAACAGTAGGCAAATAAACCGCAGGCGTTTTCAAAAGTAAATGGGAAGCTGACTTTTGTCTCTAAAAGTCCATCTCGTGCCCGGTGTGGTTCTGGGAATTGCAATCGGATTGGCGATTGGGGTCGTCATGTGCGTTCACCGCTGCTCAACATCAATCGAGCGTGCCAAACGTGTCACAAGTGGTCTGAGGAGGAACTCAAGGCCAGAGTGGAAACAATTCAGTCGCGAACATTCCAGCTTCGCAACATCGCGATGGATGCGCTCGTCGATTTGATCAATGACATTAAGTCGGCGAGGGACTCGGGCCGAAACGACGCAAGCGTTACGACTGCACAAGACTTTCAGCGTCGCGCGCAGTTCTATTTGGATTTCATCGAATCTGAGAACTCAACCGGATTTCATGCCCCGCAAGAGGCCGCGCGTATTCTCGGCGAATCGATTAACTTCTAGCGCAAGGGCCAGATCGCGCTGCGAGGCACGGTTCAATTTTAGCCGCGCTCCCTACGGCATCATTTCTTTGGTCTCACAACCTCGACTGAGCAATGTGCACGACTTGAGACGGCGGAGGAAACACTGCCCAGCAACAAGCGGTCGATGCCTCTCGTTCCTCTCGCGCCGACGAAGATACAATCTGCGTCCCACGTATGGGCTTCTTCAAGAATCTCATCCGCCGGATTACCGCGTCTGATCAATACGTCTGCATGGAATCCCGCACCGCGGATTCTTTGTACCAGTGGTTCAAAGATCTCACGCACCTGAGACCAGTTGCTTTCATCCGCGACTTCAATCCATTTCATGGCTGCGGGTTCTGAAGAATTTGAACTAAGCGGCATTACTGTATCGACCACAACAAGCAAGGCAACCTCAGTCCCTCTGGGCCATTGACGATTGCAAACTACTTCTACCGCTGCATTGGAATCAGCCGAACTATCTACGCCGATCAGCAATCGAATGAGCTTGTCAGGATTCTTATACGCACCACGCCCAATACGAACAGAACAGTGCGCCTCGTAGAGAACTCTCTGCGATATGCTGCCCAGTATCAGCCTGCCGCCAAAAACGGAGTGACCACGAGCACCCATGATGATGAGATCGGGCTTCCAGGCATCAGCTTTGCGTAAGACCGCCCAGGCAGGTGAATCGGCTTCCGCCTGAGAGTCGACCTTCCAACTCGGAAACAGCGATTTGATCTGATGACTAATCCGTTTAGCGAGATCTTCCGCTTCCTGCAGCTTTTGCCGTGCACGCTCGTGAGCACGCTTAACACCCTGCGGTACATTTACTGAAATCGCATCCTCGCCTTCATCTGCCGGTGGCGGCACAAAAACGTCCGCCACGCACATGACTAACACGTCAGCCTCGGCATCCAGTCCGGCCCGCTTCAAATCTGCGAGCGCTGCATCGGCAGATTCGGAACCGTCGTAGCCAATCAGTATCTTCATGGTTCTATCTACAGATACTTTCCGCGGATTCCGCAGCCGCATTGTGTTTCACCTCAATCGACTTGATCGGTGAGGTAAGAAACACCTTATCGTTCACCCACATTTCCAAGCGAGACCCTACAGAGATGGCTTCTACGTTGAAAGCCGATCCTGGAGGTGCTGAACCCTTAATAAGACCTTCACTGGGTTCGAGAAGATAACTACCGCCTTCGACTAGAGCGCGTCCGGTCTTTGGGTCGAGCAGCAGGATGCGATAATCGCTGTTGTGAGTTCGCAACAGGATCGTGTCGAACGGCTTTAAGCTCTCCCACGTCACATCTGCGGTTGAGCTAGTTTCGTTACTCGAAATCATCGGTTCCGGTTTGATCTCTGAACAGTCCAGGCACAGCGAGGTTGCCGGATCCGTATCCAGCTTTATCTCATTTATTGGTCGCCCACACTGAGCGCAAATGCCATAAGATCCCGACATCAAGCGATCGAGAGCATTATCAACCTTCCGTAGGCGCGCTTGCAGCAACTCACGGGTGACCTCGAAATTGGCGCCAGAGATTCCGATCAGCGTCTCGCAAATCTCTTCACGTAGATCGTGCAAACGGTTCCAAATGAATCCGCCCTTTCCTCCCATAGGTATTTCCACCAACTGAATTGTGGAGTTCTCCCTCATGATTACAACCTCCCAACTGCCGACTAAGAATGTGAAAATTTATCTTCAGAAGCTTCTTCAGATGGCGGACATCGAACTACTTGGACCGAGCACTTCGCGTGAGACACAACAGCCTGCGAAACGGAACCCAGCAAAAATCGTTTCCAGAGACCGTAGCCATGCGAGCCCACGACAATGAGGTCCGCGCCCCAGCTTTCTGCCTCATCCAGGATCACTGGTCGGGGTGAGCCAGGCGCTAAGACAGCGTCAGCAGAAAGCGCCGTGTTGGATTTGAGTTGTTGTAAAGCGCGATTGACGATGTTTTCGCCCTGCTTGCGAAGCGCCGCTTCCATTTCTTCAGCGTAGGTGAGCGGTAGCGCCCAGGCTTCCGCTGTCGGTGCCACCGGTACCTCCAACACCGTAAGTACCTTTACGACAGAACCTGGCGGCCAAGGCCGGCGAGCTACTTCCCGCACCGCAGCATCGCTACAAGATGAACCATCAATCGCTAATAGTATTTTCATCAAGGATACCTCCACCAGAACCATCATTAACGACTGTGCACAGTGCGTACCACTGCGGGTTATCAGGTTTTCAGCCCGAAAACCCGAAGGAGTTGCGGGGTATTTCGCAGCGTACTTGGAATCTTCCCCAGCAACCTTTCCTTCGAGCCTCTAAACAAAGAACCTGGACGACGGCATACACGTTGCACAGAGAAATAGTGATGAACGCTCAAGTACCTGCAATTGAGTTTCGCAACGTTGTTCTGCGGTATGGCGACAACGTCGCGCTTAATGACGTCAGCTTCACTCTTAATCATGGTGAAATGATTCTGATGACTGGAGTCTCCGGATCCGGCAAGTCCGTCTTACTGCGATTAGCAATGGGCCTGTTGAAACCGGATTCTGGTCAGATTTCAATCGAAGGAAAAGAAATTCAGGCGCTCGATGAATCAGAACTCATAACGTTGCGAGGTGGTCTCATGGGCATGGTATTCCAGGAAGACTCGCTCTTCACTGGACTGCCCGTTTACGACAACGCGGCTTATCGGCTCGAAGAGCATGGCTGGTGTGAGGACGAGATCGATCGAGCGGTGGCCGAGGTTTTGCAGTTTGTCGGACTGGAAGGGGAGGAAAGCAAATTTCCCGAAGAGCTTTCCGGGGGCATGAAACGCCGGCTTGAAATCGCCCGCGCATTAATTGGCTGGCCGCGTATTATGTTGTTCGATGAGCCAACCATGAGTCTCGATCCTCTGGCCGCCCTCAAAGTGCTGGACCTGGTGATTCGGGCGCGCGACGTCAATAAAATCTCATCGTTGTACGTCACGAAGAAGATTCACGAGATCCACTATCTCGCAACCTATCGTGCTGAGACCCTGAGCGACGGTGAGATTCGAATTATCGAAGCTCCTTCAACAAATCTGCCGAAAACCAGGGTCATCGTTCTTGAGGGTGGGCGGATTGCTTTCGATGGTTCAGCGGCGCAGTTTGCCACAAGTGAACTCAAAGCGATCCAGGAGTTATCCACATTGGATCGCCATGACCACTCGCATGAGCCATATTTCATCGATCCGTGGGATAAGCGACGTCACCCTGCCGAACCGATCCTTCAATCGCCTACTCAACAAGAGCAAATTTGATCAAGAGGTGTCGATTGATGCCGGCTCCGGGGGACCATCCAGGATTACGCGGCCCTGCGGCCCTCTGCGATCTTTGCGTCGAAATCGCCCCTTAACGCAGAGATTGCAGAGGGCCGCAGAGGATATCTCTACGCCGCGATAAACCTCTTTGCGGTCAAGGAGGTGAGCTTTAACGTCAACAATCTCATTCCTCCAATACCAACAACGCCGTTTGTCCTCCGCCCGAAGTTACATTCAACAGTGAACTTGCTGACAACCGAATCAATGCTCCTTCCGCTTCGTTCTGAAACAGAAATGGGTTGAAGTCAACGAACAACTCATTGAGATACACTCGATCGGAATAAGCTGGAATTTTTGTCTTTTCCAAGACGACTCTTTCCTGGACCACGTAAGGCTTCCGGAATGCCGCTTTGACTGCCTCCTGCCACTGCGGTCTACTCGTCTCCCAGCCCAGAAATACACCGTGGCCACCATAATCGTCGTTAGGCTTGAGGACAAACTGTTCTCGTTCCTTCAAAATCAACGTCTGCAGGTCGAACTCTGAACCGTGAAAAACTGTTCGCGAAGGGCGGACGTAACAGGTCCACGGTATGTGTTTTTCAATCGCCTCGAGTTCGGCAGAGTCAAACAGGTACGCGTAAGCCGGATTTCGGAGCACAGCAAAGGCAGACTTTTTGTGCGCAAGCTTTGTGCGAAACGAATTTGCCATACACACACGACCTTGCCGGTAAGCCTGGATCAGCGGATGGTCCAAACCAAACTCGTTCAAAAACTCATGAATGATGACTCTCTTGTATACGATGTCTATCCGAAATCCGTGAGCTGTTAAGTAGTCGCCGTTGTATTCGAGATCGTGTGGATCGGCTATGAGCGCGGGATATCCCTGGGCAACAAAATAGTCTTTCAGAATTCGAAATTCGCTACCGGTCGGGACACCTTCCCAGTCGATGATCGCAATCTGAGGCTTGTCCTCTTCTCCACCCCATTCGCGATACGCATTTAACAGCGACTTTAATAGCG
>DATEWS010000320.1:0-4163 GCA_035257785.1 Pyrinomonadaceae bacterium | reverse complement strand
TACCGTTCATCATCATTCTCGTAGTACTTGGTTTAGCACTCGGCAGCGCCTGGTACTTAACCCGCTCGGTACCCACGGCTCCCACAGTAGTCGGACAACAGGCATCGCCGCAGCAGTCGCCGGGCTCACAGTCAACACCGGTTCAGCTAGGTCCGTTCAATGCCGGGATTCCCGGCGCCGACCCTCCACATACATATGGGCCAGCGAACGCACCTGCACACCTGGAAGAGTTTGGTGACTTTGAATGTCCGCCGTGCGGCGCTTTTCATCCCATCTTGAAACAGATGGAAGAAGAGTTTGGCGATAAGCTACAGGTAACGTTCCGCGAGTTTCCGCTCGTTCCAACTCACCAGCACGCTCTCGTGGCTGCGTCAGCAGCCGAAGCTGCTGGACTTCAGGGCAAGTTCTGGGAGATGCATCATCTGCTTTACGACCGTCAGGCCGCCTGGAAAAGCCAGTTTGATGTGCGGCCGACTTTCGAAGGTTACGCCAAAGAAATCGGGATTGATGTCGACCGCTACAAGCGCGATGTCGGCAGCGACTTAGTGCAGCAAAGAATTTTCCAGGACGGCAAACGTGGACATTCAATGGGCGTGAAAGGCACTCCCACAGTGTTCCTGAACGGACGTGAAGTACCGTTCGAACAATTGCAGGCCGATCAACTGCGTCTCGTGATTCAGAGGGAGATTGAAGCTGCCAAAAAATGAGGAAGATCTACATTACGGCAGCCTTACTCTCATTACTCGGACTCGCTGACGCACTCTATCTCACCATCGAGCACCTCACCGGCGAAACCGTTCGTTGCACGATTCTTTCCGGTTGCTCGGAAGTGCTCAGCAGTCGCTACGCTGTTGTCGCCGGATTTCCACTCGCAGGTATCGGTGCAGCCGCTTACTTCACGGTTTTCAGTCTTGCCACACTCGCTGCGTTTGGTTATCGCGCTGCGGGCACTTTGCTAACTCCAATACTCTCGGCGATGTTCGTCGTCAGCTTGTGGTTGATCTACTTGCAGGCGTTTGTGATTCGAGAGTTTTGTCAGTACTGCCTGTTTTCCGCGGCGATTACATCCGCGCTCCTGTTGTTGGTGGTCATCGGCCGATTTGTTCTCAAGCCCGCATCCGTGTAAGGTATTTCCTTCAAACCAGACTAAAAGGTGGTGCAATGGTTGAGCAGCAGCCGGCAGTGGCGGACATTTTTCGTCGTGCGCAAGCTTTGCGACAGGAGCATTCTGACTGGTCGTACAAACAAGTCGCGGATCAGTTGGTGAAAGATTTTTCTGGTGGCCCATTTCCGTCGCTGCACACCCTGACGATTCCGGAGCAGGATGCACGTGCGCCGGAGGAAGATTGGACCGCAGGCTTGCCCATCGTGCGACGCGGCATTCAGTATCAGGACTGGAAGGAAGTGATCGCAGGAATCGTGCTCAGTCTCGAACAAACTGAAAACTACGAGCGTGCGCGTGGACCGGAAGGCAATCGCGACGACTGGCACGATCGGAACGTCGGTATCGATGATGCGGTTGCGAAGGGTGTCGGCAAATGGATGCCCGAGGAACTGATCGCGCTGGCTGAAAGAAAGGGAAAGAGATAAAGATCATCCACAGATTACACAGATTATTTAATTGAATCTGTGTAATCTGTGGATAGCTTTTTTAGTTATGAGTTTTCTCGATAATCTATTCAAGGATCCAAAGTATCAAACGACCGATCCGCGCAAGCCGGACGAAATCCAGGAGCCGGACGTGATCATCAGTCCGGACACGCGCCGAGACAATCGCATGCCGCCTGGTCAGTCGCGCACTAAGAAGTGGCCCGTGCTCGATGCGCACGGAACTCCCGAGATCGATCTGGCGAAGTGGACTTTCGAGATCGAGGGTCTCGTCGAGAATCCGTTGAAGTGGCCGCTCGATGAGTTTATGCAACTGCCTGCCGTGCGCGTTTATGCTGACTTCCATTGCGTGACGCGCTGGTCGCGACTCGACAACGTTTGGAGCGGCGTTTCAACTCGCGAGATCGCGCGACTCGCAGGCGTGAAGCCTGAAGCAAAGTTCGTGCTCGCGTTGGCTTACGATTATGGTTGGAGCACCAACGTTCCGATCGAATATTTCTTGAAAGAAGATTCGCTCTTTGCGTGGGCCCATGATGGTCAACCGATCCCGCCTCAACACGGTGGACCAGTGCGTTTGATCATTCCGCAGCTCTACGCGTGGAAGTCGGCGAAGTGGGTCAAAGGCGTTCGCTTCCTCGAGCAGGACCAAGCGGGCTTTTGGGAAGAGGGCGGCTATCACATGCGCGGCGTGCCGTGGGGACCTGGCGACGGCGAACGTTTCCGCTGGTCGTAAGAAGATGTCGGAACGACCAGTCACAACTCCCAAAGACGCTGCCGCAATCATCCTCCTCCGGCAAGATACGGATCCTGCAAATCCGGAAGTCTATTGGGTCAAACGTGGCGATAAACTTGCCTTTTTGGGCGGTTTTCACGCTTTTCCGGGCGGACAGATCGACGCTACGGACGCTGAAGTCGAAGTCAGAAACTCACCGAATCCCGAAACAGCAACGATGATTAGCGGCGCGGCGCGCGAACTCTTCGAAGAGCTCGGCGTGCTCGTCGCTCGTGGTGGAGAGGCGCTGACAAAGGGACAACGGGTTTCGTTGCTCGACGATCTCGAGTCAGGGCGAATGTCGTGGCCGGCGCTGCTGAAGCATTATGAGTTGTATCTTGACGCTGATGATTTTACTTACGCCGGTCGTTGGATAACACCGCCGTTCAACGCACGGCGTTTCGACACGTGGTTCTTTCTCGTCAACTGTCCATCGAAACAGGAACCGAACGTTATCGCGGGCGAGCTCGCAAGCGGCGAGTGGTTAACGGCACGTGAAGCTTACGAGCGTTGGACCAGCGACCAGGTTGTTGCAGTGCCGCCAACGTTGCATGCGCTACAAACCCTCGCGTCTGGTGTTACACCTGATGTTGTCGAACGCTTTCTTTCAATCGAGCAGGCTCACGGCGTGCCTGAACGCCGCATCACGTTTCGCCCGAACTACCTGTGTTTTCCAGTTCGCACTCCGACCAGGCCGCCTGCAACTCACACCTGTTGCTACATCGTTCACAATTCGAAAGAGATGCTGATCTTCGATCCGGGTTCACCGTACGAAGATGAGCAACAGGCGCTGGCGGAATGTGTTGACGAAATGATCGGCGAAGGCCGGCAAGTGCGCGAGATTATCTTGACGCACTTACATCCGGATCACATCGGCGGCGTTAACGCGCTGAAATTGACTCTCGGCGGCGACGTACCAGTTGGAGCACACGCGCAGACTGCCGCAGCGCTCGAAGATATTCATGTCGATCATCTGATCGAAGACAACGAAGTCATAACCCTCGAAGGCGAACCGGAGATTCGTTTGCGTGCGCTGCACACGCCGGGTCACGCGTTGGGCCATCTCTGTTTTCACGACGACGCGCGCGGCGTGTTGATGACGGGCGACAACATTGTTGGCGTCGGCTCAGTGCTCATCGATCCGCCGCAGGGAAACATGCGCGACTATTTGCAGTCGCTCGAGCGGATGCGTTCGTTGCGGGGTCTTTCAGTTTTGCTCGGTGGTCACGGTCCAGCCGTCGCAACGCCCTATCAAAAGATAGACGAATACATTTCACACCGGCTCGAACGCGAGCAAAACATTCTCGCCGCCGTGCGCGCTGGAGCTACAACGCCAAAAGAGATCGTCGAGCGTGTCTACACCGACGTCTCGCCAAAAGCGTACGCGATGGCGGAGCGCGCCGTTCTCGCACACCTCGAAAAGCTCCGCGACGAGGGTTTGGTATAGGTCCTTTAGGACATATAGGGCCTATATTGATTTTCGGTTAGAATCTCCTCCCCGACCAAAAACTATGGATTACCCAAGAACCCTTCGCGAACTCAGGGCGGCCAGGTACCAAACCCTCTCGGTCAAGGACGAGCTGCGGCTCAATCTGATCAAAAAGCTGCGCTCAGGCCAGAAACTTTTTCACGGCATCGTCGGTTACGACGACACAGTCATTCCGCAACTGATCAACGCCATTCTCGCACGGCACAACATCATCCTGCTCGGTCTGCGCGGACAGGCGAAGAGTCGCATCATCCGCCTGCTCACCGACCTGCTCGATGAGCGCATTCCGATCAT
>DATEWS010000319.1:0-6805 GCA_035257785.1 Pyrinomonadaceae bacterium | reverse complement strand
TGTCATTAACGCGACGGGGGTGCTGCTTCATACAAATCTCGGGCGCGCGCCGCTTTCTGAAGCTGCACGCGCGGCGATGAATGATGCGGCGCGCTATTGCTCAGTCGAATATGACGTCGAAAGTGGGATGCGAGGGCGAAGAGGACCGCGCGTCGAGTCGCTACTGAAAGATCTCACCGGGGCTGAAGACGCTCTGGTGGTAAACAACTGTGCTGCGGCTGCACTGTTGATTCTGACTGTGATTGCCGGTGATGGTGAAACGATCGTTTCCCGCGGAGAACTGGTTGAGATCGGCGGTGATTTTCGTGTGCCGGACGTGATGGCGACTTCGGGCACTCGCATGATCGAAGTGGGCACCACTAATCGCACGCATCTCGAAGATTATCGGCGTGCAATCAATGCGAATACGAGACTGCTGATGCGAGTTCATCCGTCGAACTACCGCATCGTTGGTTTCGCGAGTTCGCCAACTCGCGCTGAACTTGCGGCGCTTGCTCGCGAGAGACAGTTGCCACTGTATGAAGATGCCGGATCTGGGTTGCTCGAGGATCTGCGTAAGTATGGTGTCATCGATGAGCCTGTTGTGCGTGAGATCGTCGAGCAGGGCGTCGATGTTGTTTCGTTTAGTGGCGACAAACTGCTAGGGTCGGTGCAGGCCGGGTTGATCGTTGGTAGACGAGAAATCGTTTCGCGTTTCCGCAAGCATCCGCTCTACCGCGCGTTGCGAAGCGACAAGATCAGACTCGCGGCACTGGAGGCGACGCTCGCGTCGCATCAGCGAGACTCGGCCCAGGTGCCTGTGATGCACATGCTGTCGCTTACTTCAGATGAATTGGCGCGGCGCGCGCAAAGCGTAATTGAAGGCCTCGATGTAAAATTCGAGCTCATAGCAGGTGAATCGACACTTGGCGGCGGCGCCGGTCCAACCTCTACGTTTCCCACAACGCTCATCGCCATCACGCACCCGGAGAAATCTGCTCAGGACATCGAACACGAGCTTCGGACTTCCTCACCGCCGATCATTGCCCGCATCGCTGAAGGCAAGGTGCTCCTCGATTTGCGCACTGTTTTCCCAGACCAAATGGGTGCAATTCGTGAAGCCCTGCGCAGTTTATAGGCGTTATATGTTCTCGAGGACCTATACTTTCCACTAGATTAACAATGCTTAACATCATATAATGTCGGCGGTTTTTAGGGTTTTGGCTCGATAATTCTCAACCTGCCGCTTTCACTCTCCACCTTGATTCGCATTAAGTCACTAATTTCCTATGTCTCGGCTGCGGCTCTCGGCACCATTGCCGGATTCGCCGGATATGCAGTTTGGAACCTCGGTATCTTGCCCGACCTCGAGTTCGTCAAGCCTGAGCCATACATTGCGGCTCCAATCCTCATCGCATACGCCCTCGCAATTGCGCTCACAATCAACCGCTTTGGGCTGCGGGGTTCGTGGCGTTGGCTTCTCGTGAGCGCGGTTTTCGTGACGGGCGTTGGCATCGCGGGCCTCGAAATTCTAAATCTTGATCTGCTGCTCTTCCCGCTGCTTCTCAGTGGCAGCTTGTCTTTGCTGCTCGTGCAACTCAATCGTCTGTGGACGCTCGATCGCCAGTTAACGCGCACACTCTTTAATTCTTCCACCTCGGTCGCGGATACAGAAGCAAACGCGCGGCTGATGAGTGGTTTGAAACTCCTTAACACTGTGTTGCCGCTCACCGAGGCTGTGGTCTTTCGTTGTGACGACTCAAACTTCCTCGAAGCAGTCGCACGTTTCAAAGGCGCCGCGCCCAACGCACAGGACCCGCGCCGCAATTCCGTTTGGCGCGAAGGCATCGAACTCTGCCAGCAAGCGGCGAACACTGGAAGACTCTTCAGCGATCAAAACTCAACGACAGTCGCCGTGCCGTTGCTGCACGAAGGCGAGAATGCGGGTGTGTTGCTGATTCGTTTAGCGTCAACGTTTTCCGTTGACGACACGGCATTACTGGAAGCGATCGGTTCGCAGTTCGCACGCAACCTCGAGCGAGAGAATTTCTCGAAGAGCCCGGCGCGAACGCAATCACTCAGTTTCTTTTCACATGGCGGCGGCAAAAGAAAACTCGACGCGCTCAACGTTCTGAAGGCGGTAACTGTCGAGCAGCGTTGCGAGGCCAGCACACTTTTACATATCGACGATGGAGTCGCGATTGCTTACCTCGACGGAACGCTGGCGCTCGTCAATCCCACGTTGCTGACTTATGCAGGTCTCACTCTATTGCAAGCCGCAAAGATGGACGTCTTCGAGTTGCTTCACAAATTTCGCACCGACATCTTCGACGAACCTGAAATCGCGGTGCGAAGAGTTTTGCAAACCGGCGTCGACTACGAAGGCGAACTCAACTTCGAATCGAAGAGCCAAATACTCAACCTTCGCATCTCGTTACTTCGCGAACCTCAAACCAAAAAAACGATCGGCATTGCAATTCACATCAAGGATCTAACCGCGACTAAAGAGTACGAGAAGTTAAAGAGCGACATGATCTCGCTCATGTCGCACGAGTTGCGCACGCCGCTCACGAGCATTAACGGTTTCGCAGAGTTGTTAACTGCGGACGAGTCGATTCCGGCGCAGGCGCGTGAGTTCGTGTCGATCATCGCGAACGAATCGCAGCGAATGTCGCGCATGATCAATACATTTCTTTCCGTGACGCAGTTGCAGCGCAAGGACAAACAGGAAGTTTTGAAGATTCCGCTGCGTCTCGATGAAGTCGTGCGCGAGACGATCGTTTCGCTGCAACCGGTTGCAAAGAAGAAACGCATTCGCTTGATCGAGCAACCGGCCCATCGCATTCCTCCAGTTGCAGCCGACAAGAGTTTGATCACGCAGGCAGTGAAGAATCTCGTGAACAACGCGATCAAGTACAGTCCGGAACGAACTACGGTCACAGTTTCGACGGCGCTTGAAGCTGAAGCAGTGCGCGTTTGTGTTGAGGATCGTGGGTTTGGTATTCCGGCCGAAGCGAAAGAACGCGTCTGGGACAAGTTCTATCGCGTCGTTCGTGAAGGGCAGGAGAAAGACGAAGAGTCAACCGGACTCGGCCTATCTTTTGTGCGTGAAGTTGTCGAGCAACACGGCGGACACGTCGAACTCGATTCGGAAGAAGGGCGTGGGTCCAGGTTTAGTTTTACCTTACCGCGACTCTAGTTTCACGGCCGATTGATTGTGCCGCGACAGTTTGCGGCGCCGCAGATGCAGCGTTTGTCGTCTGAGTGAAGTGTTGATTCGTAATCGATCGTGATCTCTTCGCCCGGATCTATATCGCGCAGGGCGATGAACAGAATATGGTCATAGAGGATTTGCATGAACGCATTGGGCGTGCATGAGTGGTTGATGTAGTGAGTGCCATTGCCGCCGCGACTGCCGTCAAGACTCCAGCGATTGTTGACCTCGCAGATCCTGAGCATTTTCCGGTGCGCTCTTCTCCGCGCTTCGGCGTTTGAGATCTTCTCGCCGGTGTATTCGGCAATCTTGTGTCTTTTCTTGAAAGCGATCGTGGCAAAGCAACCTCGACCATGTATCGGCGAAGGTTTGATTGCCAGACCATGCGCCAGGTTCATTATTTGATTTTGAAAGTGCGGGCGATCAGATCGGTTTGATTACGAATCCGGCTTAGCTTGTCGCGCAGACCGGTGAAACGCAGCGCATAAATCGTGCGGTTATCGACCTGCAAATAATAAGTGCGCCCCAGCATGGGCTTGCCGGTACGAACGAATTCATACGACATTGTGACGCCATCGAGCCGGCCGTTGAATGACTCCTGCTTGCCTTCGACGAAGCCCGGAAGGTATCTGAGTCGTAAATCCTGATCGCGGCTAGCGAGTTCGGCGGGCGTAGTGCCGGCGTCTACGATTTCTTTGCGAATGGTCAAGTATCCATCCAGGCGGTCGCCATAAACAAACTCCGGGTGGTCGTGAGCGGCGTCGGGCTCCATAATCGACTTCCACATCGCCGAGGGCAGCTCAAAACTGTAATCAACTTTTTCGTGAGTGTAGAGCTGTTGCGCCAGTGCGACCGGCGCCATTAATCCGGTTAAAACCAAGGCAAAAGCTAGAATCCGTCGCATTAATCCTCCAAAGTTCCAGGCTTTTCAGATGCCGGTGACAAGCTTGGTCGTTGCTTAAATAGAACCTATTCAACCTGCGCGATGATCTTCTCCTGAATCCCAACGAGGGTCTCAATTCCAAGCGAGGCCAGCGCAACCAACTCATCCATTTGCGAACGGCTGAACGGTTCACGCTCCGCAGTACCCTGTAACTCGATAAACCGGCCGTCACCAGTACACACGACATTCATATCGACTTCCGCACGCGAGTCTTCATCGTACTTGAGGTCCAACAGCGGTGTGTTGCCCACGATGCCCACACTCACCGCCGCAACCTGATCGGTGAATATCGAACGCTGAATCTTGCCGGACTTGAGCAACTGTTTACTCGCCAAAGCAAAGGCGACGAACGCGCCGGTTATTGCGGCAGTGCGCGTACCACCGTCAGCCTGCAACACGTCGCAGTCGATCGTGATTGTGCGTTCGCCAAGGACTTTCAGATCCGCGATGGCGCGCAGGCTACGACCGATCAAACGTTGTATTTCGTGCGTGCGACCGGAAGGACCACCGCGACCGATCTCTCGCGACGTGCGCGTCTGGGTTGCGCGCGGCAACATCGCATACTCGGCAGTCAACCACCCCTGACCGGAGTTGCGCAAAAACGGCGGCACGCGTTCCTCTAGTGATACGGCGCAAACGACGCGCGTGTTGCCCATTTCGATTAGTACGGAACCCTCGGCATACGGCAGGAATCCGGGCGTAATGCAAACTGGACGCAATTGGTCTGGAGCGCGTCCGTCAGTGCGTGCGAAGCTCATCGTGTCCCCAAATCTCTACGGCTTCAAGTATGGAAGGAACAGAACCCAAAAATCGTTCCGCTACTTTAGCAAATCTCTCAGCTGCGTCGGTCACATAAAAGTGGTCGAGATCATCACAGAGTTGTCGTTCCTGGTGAAGATCGAGAGTGTCTTCGTGAGTTAGATCGGAACTTTCCAACAGTGATTCGACGTCGCAGGCGGTGGCCGCGCCGGAATCGATCAGTTTCACTCCTCTGCCAACCGTTTCGCTAATGATGTCTTTAAGTATTGGATAATGCGTACAGCCGAGCACGAGTGCGCTGAGTGTAGTTTCGTTGAGTTCGCTCAGATAATCGCGCGCGACGGTCCGTGCGACATCTGAGTTGGCCCAACCTTCTTCAGCTAAGGGCACAAAGAGTGGACAAGCGCGTTCGATAACATTTGCTGCGCCACCCATGCTCGCGATTGCTTTGGCGTAAGCGTGACTTTGGACTGTTGCTTCAGTGGCGATGACGCCGATGTTTCCACCGTTTGCTACTTCTACCGCGGCGCGTGAACCGGGTTCAATCACTCCGATTACGGGAACGCTGATCGCTGACCGGATCGCGGGTAGCGCGAGTGCAGATGCGGTGTTGCAGGCTACGACGAGCAACTTGATTCCGTGCGACGCGAGAAATCTGGAATTCTCGACTGCATAGCGTTCGACTGTAGCGAGTGATTTTGTGCCGTACGGAACGCGCGCGGTGTCGCCGAGATACATGAAGCGTTCGTTTGGCAGACGCTCATGCAGAGCGCGATACACGGTTAGTCCACCAACGCCGCTGTCGAAGATTCCGATGGGAAGGTTGCGGTCCAATCGGTGGCGACCTATTCGAAAATCTCGGAGACTTTTACGCGAAAGCCGGGAACGGTGTCGTCGACGAGTTCATCAGTTTCATGGAAGAGTCTTTTGTAACCATCGGCGCGATTTACTTCTACCGTTCGCTTTTTAGGATTTACGTTCCAGACAGACTTAGCGCCAAGCTCCAGCCAGAGTGCAGTCTTACGCGCAACTCGAGGCATTGTGTCCCACTGTGACATCACCTCTACCGCGAGGTCTGGTGGACCCAATCGATAACCTGGCACTCTCGCCCCTACTCGATCACCGGCAATAAACGCTGTGTCAGGAGCGAGTACGGTATCAGGATCGGTTTCAAGTTTGAAACCTATCTCAGGGACGGTAATACCGAGGTTGTTTGCCTTGATATAGTTTCCAAGAAGCAACATGAGGTTCATTGTTACAGCGCCGTGTAAGTCGCCTGGTGGAGACATAGTGAGGAGTTCTCCTTTTATAAGTTCATGACACATTGAGTCGTCAGGTAATCTGATCAGCTCTTCCGCAGTCATCAAGTGAGTTTGAGTTGTCGTGCTCATAACGGTCTCTGGGTCTCGAAGGGAGTGAGGGACTCCCGCAATTGAATATGGTGGAGGCGCCGAGAGTTGAACTCGGATCCAAAAACCAACCCCGAAGGACTCTACATGCTTATTCGCTTCTCTTTTTTACCAGGCGAACCTGATAAAAATTCGCTCAATGTCGAGTCAGTGAAGCGACAAGACCTCGACACGAGCTAGCCCGACTTGATCTCGCCCACTGCCACGGACCGAAGCAGCAGGCCAGCTCATCTAAGTGACATCTCGCTCCGCGCGCATGAGCAACTTGCGGCGAGACGCTCGGTGCTTAATTAGGCAGCGAGAGCCAATTCATTGTTATTGGCAATTGTGTTTCCCTACGCGTTTTAACGAGCTGCATAAGGTAGCCCGGCATGCATCGCGACGATCGTTCAGGTTCCTGTCGAAGCCTGTCGCCCCCGTATTTGCGAAGCGCGTTCATTATAAAGGTTGTAGCGCGATTCCTGAAATCGACCGTAGCCACAGTATAATTTCGCGTGACGA
>DATEWS010000318.1:0-2425 GCA_035257785.1 Pyrinomonadaceae bacterium | reverse complement strand
ATGCCATGCGCACTCCGATCTCCGCGGTGCGTTGGCGGACTGAAGTTGCAAGCACGCCATACAAACCTACACCCGCGAGGAGGGCTGCGATCGTCGAGAAGACTCCAATCAGCAACAGCGAAAAACGTGTCTGCGCCTGTGCCTTGGTTACGAGCGAGTCCATCGGTTGCAACTGGTTGATGAACGTCTCTTTGCCCATGCCACGAACAACTTCGCGCACGGAGTTCGCCAGCGACGATGGATCGCTGTCGGTGCGCAGCGCCCACCAAGAAGCAGCGCCGTGATTCACATATCCATCAGTGACGAACAGTTGCTCGCGACCCGGTTCGATTAGCGACGTGTTGCGTTGATGGGCCACCACACCAATGATCTCTCCCCACTGCGCTTCAGGCGTGCGCACGCGAAACAGTATTCGCTTCCCGACCGCAGACTCGTTTGGAAATGCTTTCGCCGCGAGTGCCTGATCAACTATGAGCAGGTTGCGGTCAGGCTTGCTGTCGTCTTCTGTAAAGGTTCGTCCCTCAAGCAGCTTCGTGCCCATCGCTTCGAAGTAACCGGGCAACACGATCTGAAGATCCGCAGCTTGAAACTTACTCGGATCTGCCTGAGCTTCGGCGCCGCCCCAGCGCACCGGATTAAATCCGCCGGCGAGTGGGAGGGGGAATGATGCCGTAGCACTCTGCACACCTGGGATCGCCTTGAGTTGTTCGCGAAGCTGACGCTTGTAGGTTTCTCTTTCCTGAGGTGTTGCGCCAATGTTGCCGAGCAGTTGGAACGTCAGCAGCCCGCGCGGATCAAATCCCATGTTCACACGTTGAAGATTAAGAAACGTGCGGAACATCAAACCCGAGCCAATCAACAGTACAAACGCAAGCGCGACTTCAACGACGACGACGACGTTCCGCAGTCCGGCAGCACCGAGCGCGCCACTTCTTCCAGCCGCACGCAGTATGTCCATAAGATTAGGTTTCGCCGTGCGGAGCGCGGGAATCACTCCAAAGAGCACCGCAGACAAGAGTCCCGCGGCTATCGCAAATAGCAACACTCTCACATCTATACTGATCGCGTTCAGTCGCGGCAGATTTTCCGGCGCGATCAGAAGCAGTTGGCGAATGCCTAAATAAGCGAGTCCAATTCCGATGAGTGTTCCGAGTGCAGCGACTACGATCGCCTCCGCGAGTGTTTGTCGAACTAACTGCCACCAACCCGCACCGAGCGCGGCACGAACTGCGAGCTCTCGTTCACGTGACGAAGCTCTCACGAGCATCAAATTCGCCACGTTCGCACACGCAATCAACAGCAGGAAGATCACCGAACCCATGAGCGCGAGAATCGTAGGTCGAACTTCGTCAACAAGGTGCTGCTTCATCGGCACGAGGCGGAAATATTGTCCGGCTGTTTTTGCGATCGTGTTTTCTTCACGAATCTTCTGTGCGACTGTCTCGACCTCGGCCTGGGCCTGGACCATCGAAGCACCCGGTTTCAATCGTCCAATGACGCGCCATTGCACGTTATTGCGATTGGCCACGTCGTAAGGAATGCGAGACGCAATCCAGACACTCGGAAACTGTTCCACATTTACTTGCGGCGGAAAGAGCAATTCAAAACCTGGAGCGAGAACACCAACGATTGTCGGGGCTGGTCCAAATGCGGCTGACACAGGAAGAGGCTTGCCGATGATCGCTCGATCACCGCCAAAGCGCTGTTGGAAATATTCGTTACTCAGAATTGCCATCGTCGGCAGCGGCGGCGGAGCATTCGCGGCTGGTCCATTGCCGTCCGGCGGAGGCGGTTGAGGCGTGCCATCAGACTCCTCAAAGTCTCGGCCCGCAATCATCGACGCTCCCATCATCTGAAAGAAGTTGGTCGAGACGCCGGCGATGCGAACGCGCTCAGGCGTGCCGTCCAGACCAGGCATCGTGATGCGGCCGGTTTGTACGACAGCGAAATCTTCGAAACTATTTTTCGCGCCGTTCTTCAGGTCGAGATAGTCGACATTCGACATCGGGAAATCTTTGACATTCCTTACCCGCAGATCGTTACACGCGAGCACCAGCCGCTCCGGATCCTTGTAAGGAAGTTTCCGCAGCAATACGCCGTTCGTGACGCTGAAGATAGCAGTGCTGGCGCCGATAGCGAGCGCAATGGTCACGACTACCGTGATTGTGAATATGGGACTCTTGCGCAGCGTGCGAAACGCGTAGGAGATGTCATTTAACATGATGGCGGCAGTTTATTCCTGTTTAGGAATTTCAGCCAAGAGAAAAGGATCATTAGCTTGAACTCTCAAAAGATATTGACACCGTTAATGGCTGGTTATAAGGTTCACCGCATTTCGCAGCCTGACCACATCTGGAATGGATCCAGTAACAGTAAATCTTTTCGACGATAGGAGTGGGACGCGTTCGAGTATCGTCGTCGCGAG
>DATEWS010000317.1:0-8002 GCA_035257785.1 Pyrinomonadaceae bacterium | reverse complement strand
ATACCTGCTCCTGCCCCTGCATTCTCCGCCTGCTTCTGAGAAACCAGCCAACGCCCTGCGGCTTCTTACCATCCAAAGTCGTCGACTGTATAATCGTCCGTATAAAGCCATGAAAAGAATTCGACTTATTGTACCCAGCGTTATGACTGTTTTGGCCTTGCTGACGCTGGCCCTCTCAGTCAGGTCGCAGCAGCCCGCGCCTCAGCAAGCCGCCAGCCGTTTCGACGTCACTAATTACCGAATTGAAGCCCAAATCATTCCTGATCAGCACCTGCTCCGAGCCGGCGCCGATGTGACATTTCTGCCGCTGGATGCGACGCGTTCAGTCGTGTTCGAGCTCAATGGTTCACTGAAGGTTGAAAGCATCGAAATGAACGGGAAGGCCCTGACCGGATGGGTTCAGGATGCTGTCGGTGTCGGCGCTCTCGGGCCGAGTGTGCGCGTCGATTTGGGTCAGGTTGTCCCGGCAAATCAGCCCGTCACACTCCGCATTCGCTGGAGCGGCGCGCTCGTTTCGCCGGAAGGCGGACCGCTCGCAACCAAGCGTCTGGCCTATGTCGGCACTGAAGGTTCGTACCTGATGTATGCGTCGCGCTGGTTTCCTTTTCATGACTACGCCGCCGACCGGGCGACCTCGGACATTACGTTTATCGTGCCCTCGGGTTTGCAGGTCGCAGGCACCAGCGACGATCCGATAGTGGCGCAGCCGTCGCCGAAAGAAGGCGCGGTTCGTTATCACTTCGTGCATCGGCAACCGGTGTTGATTGGTAACTTCGCCGCGGGACAATACATCAACAAGAACCTGCGCTACGCGAATTATGATTTGCAGTTGTACGCGATGCCGGGCAGTGAAAAACGGCTTGAGGCCTATGCTGAACTGACTGGCCGCGTGCTCGAGTTTTATAGCAAGCGCTATGGCAAACCGCTCTTTGGTAATCGCCTCGTTGTGGTCCAGATCGATGACGAGAGTTTGGATAGTTACTCCGGTCCAGGAATTATCTTTTTATCCAGCAAGATGTTTGATACGACGCGGCCTGTGCCCGAAGAGAAGATCGAGCGTGAGATTGCTTATCAATGGTGGGGTCAAAGCGTCGGACTGAAATCGTTTGACGACGCATGGCTTTCGCAGGGTTTGGCTGAGTGGAGCGCGTTTGCGTTTCGCGAGAGCACGATGAGTGCAGGCGCACTCGATGCAGCGCAGCGCGAGCAACAGGAACGCGCGTTGACCTTCGAACAGACTGCGTCAATCGCGCGCGCACCGAGTGCGCTCGACGACCAGTCAGCCGCGTATGCGTCAATTGTCTTTTACAAAGGTTCGATGGTGTTTCGCATGTTGCGCGAGACGATTGGACGAGACAACTTCGATAAATTGCTCGCCACTTATCTCGACACCTATCGCGGGAAAAATGCGTCGATCGACGACTTCGAGAAGTTAGCCGACAAGGTCTCGCAGCAGAATCTGCGTTACTTCTTCGCTCAGTGGGTTGAGGGAACCGGCGTGCCCGAGTTTACGGTTGACTACCAGATCATTCGCACGCGCGCGGGCAAGTTCCGCACGCGCGGAACAGTCAAACAGAATCTCGAGACGTTGAAGATGCCGGTCGAGTTGCTGCTACGAGCCGAGGGCGACAATCAACAGAAGATCGTTCGTATTGAGGGACGCAGTGAAGACTTCGACTTCGAATCGAATGGTCAGCCACTGGAGGTGGTCGTCGATCCAAACAACAAGATTCTGCGGATGTCAGACGACTTGCGCGTTTCGATTATCGCGCGCCGTGGAATCGAGCAGATGAAGGAAGGCATTTACGCGGAAGCGCAACAGCAGTTTGAGGCAGCGTTGAAGCTCGATCGCTCGAATTCGTGGGTTTACTACAATCTCGGTTTGCTGTTTCTCGAACAGCGCAACTGGCAGCAGGCGCTCGACAATCTCGAAGCTTCGTTGATTGGTAACTTGAAGCCGGCCTGGATCGAAGTGTGGGCCCACATCAAACGGGGCAACGCGTACGACGCGAAGGGCGAGCGCAATCGCGCGGTGTCGGAGTATCAAAAGGCAGTGCAGTCAGGGATCGATTACGATAACGCACAGGCGGTGGCGAAGAAGTATCTCGCGGCGCCATACGATCCGAAAGCCGACCAAACCGCTAGTAATTAAGCCACGGATTTTACGGATTCAATCCGAATTTATCCGTGTGCATCCGTGGCTAAAATACTGATCTTGTGCTTGTCGGCGGCACGGATCATCTCATCGCGATCGAACATCAATGTCTTGCCCGCGGTAATGCAGAGACACGTCGCACCAGCCTCGAGCATCGTTTCGATCGTCGGCACGCCAACCACTGGAACGTCAAAACGCATGTCCTGATCGGGCTTCGCGACTTTCACAACGGTCAAACGTCCCTTCGCCAACTTTCCTGCGCGACTAATCGTTTCGTCAGTGCCTTCCATCGCTTCAATCGCCACGCACGCACGGCCACGCACGACGATCGTTTGTCCCAGGTCGAGCCGCGCGATTTCGCGCGCGATCTCGAGCCCGTACTCAATGTCTTCGCGTTCCTGTTTGGAAGGTTCGCGACGCGTGAGCGTGCCGCTCTGCGGCAGTGAGTCCTGCAAAAAGCAGGTCGAGTCAACGAGCTCAATCCCTTCGCTTTGCAACTCGGACGCGATCGCTCCGATCAATGAATCGGTATTGCGACGCGGCAGTTTCAAAAGCACTTTCAACATGCGCGCATCGGGCACGGCGCGACTGAAGATTTGAACGTGCTTCACTTGCCCCGCCATGATCGCCTTCTCGACTCCCTCTTCTTTAAAGAAACGAATCATGCGGCCAAGCTGCCCGATACCGACCCACTTCACACGCTCGGCGTGCTGGTCCATCGACGGATCAGTCTCCTCACGGATTGCAGCGACGACGAGGGGCACACCCGATTGTCGCGCGCCTTCCACGACCATAAACGGAAACTTGCCGTTACCCGCGATCAGTCCGAATTTCATTTGGTAACGCCGCGGCTGGATGCTTCGATGAAACGAAGCAGATCGGAAACTTCAGGAGAGTCAGTGATCTCTTGCTTGATGCGCTCAACGGCCTGAGTAGTGTTGAGCTTCGCCGACAACAGCAGGTGAAATGCGTGATGAAGCGAGTCGATGGTCGCACGAGAATAACCGCGACGCTTCATGCCGGTGATGTTTAGTCCGTAACACTTCGCGTGATTGCCGACGGTCAGCGCAAAAGGCAACGCATCCTTCACGACGACGGAATAGCCGCCGACATATGCCTCTTTGCCGACGCGACAGAACTGATGCACACCGGAATAGGCGCCGATGTTTGCGCGGTCTTCGATCACGACGTGTCCGGCGAGTGTCGCGGCGTTCGCCATGATGACGCCATCGCCGATCAGGCAATCGTGCGCGATGTGGGCCTGGGCCATGATCAAACAATCGTCGCCGATCTTCGTCAGCATGCCGCCACCAGCGGTACCGCGATGAATCGTGACGAACTCGCGTATGTTGTTGCGCGCGCCAATCTGCGTTTCGGAAGGTTCGCCTTTGTATTTTAGATCCTGCGAGGCGAGGCCGATGGAAACGAATGGAAATACGTGAGTGCCCGGACCGATGGAAGTGCGACCATCGATGACGCAATGCGATTCGAGCCGGACGCCGTCGCCGAGTTGCACCTCATCGCCGACGATGCAGTATGGACCGACGAAACAGTCGTACCCGATCCGGGCGCCAGGGCTCACTACCGCTGTCGGATGGATGCTTGTCGGGTGAGTGGCTGTGGACATAAAAAGAATAAGTCCTATAGGTCCAATAGAACCTATTACTCCCTTGGGGCAACAATACTCATGATCTCGGCGTCAGCCGCGAGTTGGCCATCGACCTTAGCCTCACCACGCATGCGCTGCACGCGCGAGCCAATGCGCAATGCGGTGACTTCAAGAACCAAAGTGTCGCCGGGAACCACTGGGCGACGAAAGCGTGCTTCCTTAATGCCCGTAAACAACACCAGTTTCTGATCGCGATCTTCGATCTCACGGAGAGCCAGCACGGCGCCGACCTGCGCGAGTGCTTCGACGACGAGCACGCCGGGCATCACCGGCGCACCGGGAAAGTGACCCTGAAAATACGGCTCGTTGATACTCACCTGCTTGATGCCGACGATTCTTTCGCGGGGTACTAGTTCGACAATGCGATCGACGAGGAGGAAAGGATAGCGATGCGGAAGGAGCTTTTGAATCGCCAGTGAATCGAGAACGGTTTCCATTTCAATCAAACTGAAGCCACAAAAAAGCACAAAATGCACAAGAGTTTAGCTGTGCTTTTGTGCTTCTTTGCGGCTCTATTCAGGTGGCGTGGTTGTAGTCGCGGCGGTTACAGGGTTCTTACTATTGAAGTCGGTAATAAACGCGCGCGTGATGTCGATGCTGTCCGCGGCGTACAACAGGGGAACTTGCGCAGCGTCGATGATCACGTTGATGCCGCGAGCCTTGGCAAAGGCCTCCAGTGCTTTTCCGATTTCATCCTGTAACGGACCAAACAATTCCTGGCGACGACGAGTGTAAGAAGCCTGCGCGTCCTCGCTCTTGCGTTGAATATCTTTCTTCAACTGCTCGAGTTGATCGATCTTCGCCTGCAATGCTCGCTGGTCGATCGGCGTTCCCGCAGGTGCGTTCTGCAACTTGCCAATCTCATCTTCCAGCGCTTGCGCCCTGGTCTGCATTGCCTGGATCTCGTTTTTAAGACCCTGAAACTCGTTATTCAGTTTCGTGATCACACTATTGAACTTCGCGATGCCGGTCTTCTGGTCGAGAAACAGATCCGTGTAAATCACGGCCATTTTGCTCATCGGCAAAGCTACAGTGGCGGGGGTGGCCGGCGCCTGCGCACCGGGAACAGGCGTGGGCTGTGCTGCAGGAGTTCCTGCCGGTCGTTGCGCACTTGCAGACACCGCCAAAGCGACGACGATGAAGGCGCTCATGGGTAAGAGATAAGATCTCATAATTCTTTAGGAGCTTAAGCAATAGGTCATATAGGTCGAAGAGGACCTATATGACCTATAAACGTTATGGTCGCGTCACGGACGCAGTTGCGGGGTTCTTGCTGTTGAACTCGGTGATGAAGGCGCGAGTGATGTCGATGCTGTCAGCGGCATAAACCACCGGCACCTGGCTGCCATCAACAATCACCGTGATTCCACGAGCCTTGGCAAACGTTTCGAGAGCTTTGCCGATATCCTGCTGCAAGGGCGTAAAGATCTCTCCGCGTCGCTTCTGATAAGCAGCGTCAGCATCCTCACCTTTTCGCTTGAACTCGGTATTCAACTGCGCGAGTTGATCTCGTTTCTGGCGAATCGAATCCGGAGCAGCGACGTTCTGTGTATCGTCGATCTCTTTGGCAAGGGTGTTGATCCTGGTCTGCAACGCCTGCAACTCAGACCGGCGCGGCTCAAATTCACGATTGAGCGTGCCGAGCAGACTACTAAATCTGGCAATGCCGTTTTTCGGATCGAGAAAAGCGTCCGAATAGATCATGGCCATCTTGCTGTCCGGGACAGCCACAGTGCTTTGTGGAGCCGCCGCTGTTGGAGCCGCAGGCGTCGGTTTCTGTTGTGCTGACACGCAAATGACAGTAGCCGTCAGCAAGGCGACCGCAGCGAAAAAACGAGCTATCTTCATGACTTTCTTGAAATACTCCTTACGTTGAGGGCGATTGGACAAAGCTCTTAGTTGTTTGTCCAGCCACCAATGGTTGGCTCAGGCGGCTAAAAGGTGCGCCCGACGCTAAAGCGTATGACTTTCTTTTTTTCGTTAAAGAAAAACGGAAACCCGTCAATGAATTGGTTTGGCCGGGCGTTTGGATTATACGCAAAGATTAAACGAAACGGTACATTGATGACGGGTACCTGCACACGCACCTCGGCACCCATGCTCGACCGGTAATCACCTATCGAATCGAACAAACTCTGCGACAAACGAACCACGCTGTTGGTTTGTGCCTCGCCTCGCAGGAACACGGGTTCAAATCCGAACGGCAATTGGGTAGCAGGATTTACGGCGCCAGTTTGGGCTGCTTCGAGCTCTGCCTGGCTCACAATGCGATTGTCGCGTGCCACCAGACTCAGGGCCGGAGACGTCGCCAAGGTCGTATTGCTACAAAGAGCCAGCGAGCTCAGGCTTATCGGTACTTGTCCCAACGCCGCAAAGCGTGGACACGTCGTCGCCGTAAGCACCCCAACGCCCGAGAGGAACGGTTGGTCCGCCAAAAATTCACTGGAAAACTGCTGATCGCCCTTGCTTCGAAGATTGAACGCGGTACCGATGTCGACGAAAGCGGCGAGTTGCACTACGTCGCTGATGATCGGTATGCGGTACTCAAAGTTTCCGAGCATCTGGGTGTCGCCGCCAACCGAAGTAAACGACCGCGGCAGCGAGACAACGTTGCCGCCGGAAGTTCCGGTAAACACTCCGAGAGCTGCCGCACTTTGTGGGAAGCCCGGCACCGGAGTCGGCGTATTGGTCGGATTTGAAGCAATAACGACATTACGCGAAGTGATGAACGTATCGACCGGCGCGATGGGGCTGATCGAACGCACGTTGTAACCACGAATGGTGAACTCATCGCCGAGGAAGAAGCGCTCGAAAATCGGCACGCCGCCCACGAAAGCTAGCGAGTTTGCATTTCTCACCGTCTCCGTCGTCGCAAAGCTGCCGACCGTGCCGGCAATAATGCGAAACCCGAAGACCTCGGGGAACTTCGACCGCTTGCGCCGCATCGGGAAGAACTGCGTGTAAGACAGTGTGGGCTGGTAGGTGCGCACGTCGCCACCTAATCCGGCAACTGCGACTGCCGCCGACAACTCGCGGCCGCGAGTAGGATCGACGCTGCGGTCACGGGTGTCATACGAGAAAGTCAACGTACCGCGGCTCGTTAGAATGTTTGGCTGCCGGTAGACGACCGGAATGAACGTTGACGCATTGTTAGGATCGGCGTTGGATTGCGGATCCTTCACGCTCGAAAGCGATAACTGGTACGAAGCACCGATGCGCGAGAACTGCGTAAACCGGCGCTTGCGATAAAACTCCGATAGCGGCGCGCTGACGAAGAGCGAACCTCCGTAAGAGTCTCTCGTGAACAGGTTCTCTTCGTTGATGTCGTTGAAGAAACCGCCACTCAGCAGATCCTGCTGGGCACTGACGTTTTGCGACAGGAACGTTCCCTCGCCAAAGAACTTCTGCGAGAAAGCAAACACCGAAAAGCCCGCGCTGATCGGACGATCCTTGATGTACGGCTCAGTGAATGAAAACTGGAACGAGCGTTGGCGGTTACCGGCGGCAAGGTTGAACGACAGCACTTCACCGCGTCCGAGCAGGTTGTTAGTTGAATATTCGAGACCGAAGAACGAACCACCGATACCCGAGATACCACCGTTGAACGAAATCTGCTGGCGGCCGCGCTCGCTGACCTTCAGCGACAAATCGATCGTCGCTTCTTCATCGTTCGTGCGTCGATCGACGTCTTTATCTTTGTCGATTGGATTGAAGTAACCGAGCTGATTCAGTTTGACGACTGAATATTCCCAGTATGCATCGTTGTAGATGTCGCCTTCGTTGATGAGCACTTCACGACGCAACACGTTGTCGCGTGTGAACGTGTTGCCGATGAATTCCAAACGACGGAGGGTAAACTGTTTCCCTTCTTCAATCGTGACGGTGAAGTCGACGATGCCTTCGTTGGGATTTGCTGGATTGTCTTTGAAAGTCGGAACGGGTTCGGCGGTGTATTCAATAAAGCCCTGGTTGCCGTAAAACTTCTTGAGGTTTTCGAAGAGGCCTTTGCTTACCTTCTCGCCGTCAGCGATGTCGCCCTTGTTGAGACCAACTACTGACCTGATCTGGTCTTCGGAGAAGATCGAGTTGCCTTCGACTTTGAATTCGCCGAGACGATAAACCTTTCCTTCCACGATCGGAACTGTTACGCGCAGTCCTTCGTCGACCGACGATAGAAA
>DATEWS010000316.1:0-4863 GCA_035257785.1 Pyrinomonadaceae bacterium | reverse complement strand
AGTCTCGACGTCAGCACGACGAATGGCGGCGTCATCATGTCAGTGCCTGAGAACTACTCGGCGCATTTGCAAACCGGAACCGTGAATGGAAGTATCAACGTTGACTTTCCGGTGAATGTGCAGGGCCGGTTGACGAAGCAGGTTGCATTTGACCTTGGCTCCGGCGGTCCGTTGATCAAGGCGATGACGACGAATGGCGGTGTACACCTCAAACGCCTCGACGCCAACGAATAAACAGATTTTCGCGGTGAAAATCTGTTACTCTGTCCGGCATCGTGGACAAGTTTCGGATCTCGGGTGGCCGCCCACTTCACGGCAGAGTCTCGATTAGTGGTGCAAAAAATTCGGCGCTGCCGTGTATGGCGGCAGCGCTGCTCACGCCTGAAACCGTTACCCTCCATAACATTCCTTACGTTCGCGACATCATCACGCAGCGACGGCTGCTCGAAGATATCGGCGCGACCGTCTTAACTCCCGAACTCCGAACTCACAAGATCACCGCCGCGCACGTCGAGCTTTTCGAAGCTCCTTATGAACTCGTGAAAACGATGCGCGCTTCGGTGCTGGCGCTTGGTCCACTACTGACGCGTTTCGGAAAAGCGAAGGTGTCGTTGCCGGGCGGTTGCGCGATTGGCACGCGACCGATCGATCTGCATCTCGCCGGGTTCGAGAAGTTTGGCGCGGAAGTAAAACTCGAATCGGGCAACGTCGTCGCGCGTGCGCCGAGCGATGGTCGCTTGCGCGCTGCAGACATCAACTTCCCGAAAGTAACTGTCACCGGAACTGAAAACCTGATGATGGCCGCCACGCTCGCTCGCGGCGTCACAACACTTCACAACGCCGCACGCGAACCGGAGATTGTCGATCTCGCCGACTTGCTGAACAAGATGGGCGCACGCGTCAATGGCGCCGGCACTGACAGGATCGAGATCGAAGGAGTGAATTCACTCGGGGGCGCCGAACACACGATCATTCCGGATCGAATCGAGACGGGAACGTTCATCGTCGCGGCAGGACTGACGCAGGGCCAACTCGAAATTAAAGATTGCCGGCCGGATCACCTGGCGAGTGTGATCGAGAAACTGAGAGCTACCGGGGTAGTTATCAAGGAAGTAAATCCAACCACGCTCGAGGTTAGTTGTCCTGATGGTCTGAAGGCGGGCAACGTCACCACGGAACCGTATCCGCAGTTTCCGACTGACATGCAGGCGCAGTACATGGTGCTGATGACGCAGGCTCGCGGGCGTTCGGAGATTGTCGAGACTGTTTTTGAGAATCGCTTTATGCACGCGTCCGAGCTCCAGCGCATGGGAGCGCAGATACACATCGATGGGCGCTCCGCGATCGTTGATGGTCCAACTGGGCTGACTGGTGCGCGCGTGATCGCTTCAGATCTGCGCGCGTCGGCGTCGCTCGTGCTGGCGGGGCTGATTGCAAACGGCGAAACACTGATCGATCGCGTTTACCATATCGATCGTGGTTATGAAAGGATTGAAGCGAAATTGCGCGCAGTTGGTGCTGAGATTGAGCGAATCATCTCGCCGGTGGTGACGGCGCCAATTCTCGAGGCAGTTTAGTGAGCAGGAGGACGGGTAATGTCAGATGAGGTTTGTCTGTTTTGCAAGATCGTTGACGGAGAGATTCCGGCCGAGTTTGTCCATCAGGACGATCGTTGCCTCGTGATTCGCGATATCAATCCGCAGGCGCCGACACACGTGCTGGTGATTCCCCGCGAACATATTGAGTCGTTGAATGATGCGGCGCAGAGAGACGAAGGATTGCTTGGTCACCTGCTGCGTGTTGGCGCGCGCGTCGCGAATGACCTGGGCCATGAAGAAAGTGGATATCGAACGGTGATCAACACGGGTGCGGGCGCGGGGCAGTCAGTTTTTCATCTGCACGTCCACGTGCTAGGCGGCCGCCCGATGAACTGGCCACCCGGCTAAATGGGAGCAGGAGCAGCAGACAGGAGCAGGTTCTTGTTTCCTGCTCCTGCTTTCTGCCTCCTGCTCCTAAACCTTCGGAGCGACTGCCCTTACCGCTTCCGAAACACCCGCTTCATACTTCTTGAAGTTCTCATTGAACCTACGCGCGAGATCCTTCGCAGACGCGTCGTAAGCGTCTTTATCCTCCCACGTATTGCGCGGTTGCAACACTTCATTCGGCACGTCAGGACATGAAACCGGAACGTTCACGCCGAAAATCGGATCAGGCGTGGTGGCGGTTTGCGCCAGCGAACCATTCAGGATTGCACGAATCATCGCCCGCGTGTACTTGATCTTCATACGCTGCCCGACTCCGTATGGACCACCGCTCCAACCGGTATTGACCAGCCAGCACGCTGCATTGTGTTCTGCCATGTGCTTGCCGAGCAGATCAGCATAAACACCGGGATGCAACACCATGAAGGGCGCACCAAAGCACGTTGAGAAAGTCGCTTGTGGCTCTGTGATGCCTCTTTCAGTGCCCGCAACTTTCGCCGTGTAACCGGAGAGGAAGTGATACATCGCCTGTTCCGGCGAAAGTCGCGCGACCGGCGGCAACACGCCAAACGCATCAGCGGTCAGCATAATAATGTTGCGCGGATGTCCGGCGCGTCCTTCAGGAACGATGTTGTTGATACTCGTCAACGGATACGACGCGCGCGTGTTCTCGGTCTTGCGAGGATCGTCGAGATCGATCTGCCGTGTCGTTTGATCGTAAACGACGTTCTCGAGGATCGTGCCAAACATCTGCGTCGTACGATAGATGTCCGGTTCAGCTTCAGCCGACAACTTGATCACCTTCGCGTAACAGCCACCTTCGAAGTTGAAAACGCCATCGTCGGACCAGCCGTGCTCGTCGTCGCCGATCAGTCGTCGTTCGGGATCTGCGGAGAGAGTTGTTTTGCCTGTTCCCGATAGACCAAAGAAGATTGCAACGTCGTCTTCGCTACCGATGTTCGCCGAGCAGTGCATGCTCATCACGTTACGTTGCGGTAGCAGGTAGTTCATGATCGTGAACGCGCTCTTCTTAGTTTCGCCGGCGTAAGATGTGCCGCCGATGAGAACGAGGCGCTGACTGAAGTCCATCAGGATGAACGTTGGTGATCTTGTTCCGTCACGTTGCGGATCAGCCTGGAAGCTTGGGAAGTTGATGATAGTGAACTCGGGTTTGTGTGGCTCAGTTGCGCCACTGTCACTGATGAACATCGTGCGCGCGAAGAGTGAGTGCCACGACAATTCATTAATAACTCGAATCGGTAAACGATACTTGGGATCGGCGCCGACAAATGTGTCCTGCACAAAGAGCTCGCGACCCTTCGCGTGGGCCATCATTCGCTCTTTCAGTGCGTTAAACTTCTCTTGCGGGAAGTCTTTGTTTACGTCGCCCCAAAAAACTTTGTCTTCACTGCCTGACTCACGCACGATCGCTTTGTCTTTCGCTGCGCGTCCGGTGTGTTCGCCGGTATCGACGAGAATCGCGCCGTAGTTTGAGAGTACGCCTTCGCTGCGGCGCGCGATCTCTTCGTAGAGTTCGGGTGTGTTGAGATTCCAGTAAACGCGAGCTGGCTCTTTGATACCGTAGTTTTCTAATTCGTATGAAGTATTTTTTCGTCCCAGGTGTTCAGTCGTGCTGGCAGTGCGAATCGAAGCCATTAAAAGAGTCTCCAATCAAAGGCGTAGAAATCACTAAAGCAATGTAAACGAGCGAGTCCGTTAGCTCATGAGATTTCCGGCACCTTGCGTTGTTGAGCGAGTTGACGCAAGGCATCCGAAAGATCGCGTGCGGCTCGTTCGATGCGATCGGCCACTGACTGCAGCGACTCGATTTCGTCAGGCGAACGTACCGCAACGGCAGCCAAAGCTGCGTCGATCTGTTCTCTCAAACGGTTTGCCTCATTTTCAGTTTCTTGTTCGGCGCGGGTTTTTTGTGAAGCTGTAGCCTGCTGGTTCATTGCTGGAAATAATTTCTATCGGTAAAGAAGAAGTATTTATTTTGTCGACGCATCGAGCGCGACAGGTTAGTCTGACATTTGCGATTGAATCAGGCAAGTGCAGCCTATGGCTTTTGTCGCATTAGCGAACAAAGTTGACCAATTGAGAGATGATTCCCGACAAAAAACACTTTACGGCGACCGAATGGAAACTCATCGAAAAGCTCAACACCCCCGCCAAAGTGCAGCGCTACTTTAGTACGCTGGCGTACAACCGCGAAAACAACGGCAGCACGATGCGTTCATTTCGTGAGCTGATCAAAGGCAAGGACGCTCATTGTCTTGAAGCTGCGGTTGGCGCGGCAGTCATCCTCGAACAGCATGGTTACCCGCCGCTGTTGCTCGATCTCGAGTCGCAGGATCTGTTGGACCACGTCATATTTGTTTTCCGGGAGAATGGACATTGGGGCTCGATCGGGCGTTCGCGCGACATTGGTCTGCACGGTCGCAAGCCTGTTTATCGATCGCTCAGAGATCTGGCGTGGAGTTATTTCGATCCGTTTGTTGACCTCACGGGCCGGTTGAAAGGATATGGCTTGATGAGTCTTTACGATCTCGGCGACTACGACTGGCGCTTCTCCCCCCGCAAGATGCTCAAGATCGAAGAACACCTCCGCACCATGCCACACAAGCGCCTTCAATCATCCGACGAGCGTTACCAGGCGCTGCTCGATCGTTACCAGAAATATAAGAAACGTAACCCAGCGCGGTCACCCGCCTATTACGACAGTCGAACAAATTGGTTGTTATAAACCGCGGATTTTCACGGATGATCACGGATCACATCCGCGTTTATCCGTGAAAATCCGCGGTCCAAAAGCATGTGGCAGATAACGGCGGCGACGATGATGGCGCCGCCGAGCAAAGCCCAGCTCGAGGGGCGCTCA
>DATEWS010000315.1:0-3638 GCA_035257785.1 Pyrinomonadaceae bacterium | reverse complement strand
TTCTGCGACGGTGCCACTCTGAACGTGTAGACACCATCGTTATCAGTAGTCGCAGTGATCACTGTTCCTAACGGACTGATTAAAACGACAGTCGCGTTTGGAATTCCTGCCTTGTTCGCATCGACGAGACGCCCGGTGATTTTGACAGTCGAACGCAGTCGGGCTGCGACGTTCTTCAACGCTTCGTCTGACGTTGGTTCAGGAGTTGTTGGCGCTGGTGCGGGCGACGCCTCCGGTTTGGTTGTCTCCGCAGCAGCAGGAGTAGCTTCCGGAGTTGGCGCTGGTTGTGACGTAGTCGCAGCAACTGCGGTTCCTGTAGCGATTAGCTCGTCGAGACCGTTCGTTGAACCGTTGATGCTGCGATAGAGTTGCTCGATGACAGACCGGTGAACAGACTCCGGCGGCCCGGCGCGATAGCTCTTGAGGTACGCATCGAGAGCCTGCTCTTTCTGTCCTGATTGTTCGAGTGCGACACCAAGATGCCAGAGCGCGCTCCGCCACGTTGGCGTTCCTGCCGGTGAAATCTCCGCAGCTTGTTTTAGGTGAGGAATCGCATCCGCATACTTCTCCTGATTGAACAAGCCCCAGCCCTCGAGATCTTCCAAACGACCTTTGAAGATCCTGGACAATATTTCCGCGGGTGCTGGTGCGATGTCCGGCACGTTGCCCGCAGTGAGCGCGCGTGCACGAAGGTCGCGGAACTCTTCCGCTTGACTCGCCATTGTCGCGACCGGAATCTTCAGTGCTTCGTCCGCGGCTTTCCTCGCTTCGGCAACCATCTCCAATGCCGGCGCGATGCCGACTCCATTACGCAGCAGACGACTGGCAGCATAAACCTGTCGAAAGCCGCGCATGCTGTCGGTTCCACTCGCGAAGTCTTTCGCCGCCGCAACTGCAACCGCTTCGTCAATCTTTCCATCAGCGCCGGGTGTGGTGGCGAAACTCAAATTGAGCAACGCTTTCAACATCTTCGCGTTTGCGGCAGTGTCCGCAGGAGTGGGTTGGTAAATACCCGCGCGACGTTCGGGCGCGAGTAGTTCGATAAAACTGGTGTCACTCGCGGCGCGCGATCCGGCAAGGTAAGTTTGAATCTGATCGTCTTTGATCGCGAACGATTCGCGCAGCGCCTCAGCCGCTTCGTCATAAAATCCCATGGACGACAAAACACTCGCGAGCTCATAACTCAACGTCGGAAACTTCCCAAACTGGCGCGCGTAACGGATCGCGCGTTCTGCGTCGAGCGGGCTCTTCAATCCAAGATAAGCATGGGCCAACGCGATCTGGTTCCATGTGTAACGCGGCTCCACTCCGAGCGCCCGGCGCGCGAGATCGAAAGCCTTTTCATAATTGTCATGCGCTGCGTACCAGTAGGCTGTACCGGCGAGCAACGGGAGGTTGTTGGGCTCTGCAGTGAGCGCGGCTTGAAGTTCGGTGTTCGCTTCTTCGCTGCGATTGAGGTCGAGCAGTGAAATGACTTTGCCCGCGCGTGCCGCTTTGTCTTTCGGATCTGCGGCGAGTTGCTCGTTGTAGAGCGCGAGTGCTTCCTCTGTTTTGCCGGTAGCGCGATATAGATCCGCGAGACTGCCACGCGACACGTTCGAGCTTGGGTCGAGTTCGAGTGTCCGCTTGTATTCCGCAATCGCTTCGTCCAGACGCAATGAGATGTGCAGTCCGACTGCGAGCAGGCGATGTGCTTCGGCGACATCGGGCGCGAGTTTTACTGCGCTTTCGGCGAGACGTACGGTGTCGTTGGCGCGTTCGATCCCGAGATAAAAACCAGCCATCGCCAGCAAGCGCTTCGGATCGTTGCCAAACTTCGCCTCGACATTCTGCGCTGCTTTAATCGCAGCATCACGCTCACCACGCAGATAGAGATTCATCGGGATTTGCGCGATGACACCGGAAAACAACTTTTCGGGAATGCTGACGTCTGCTTCCTCGATGGCGCGCAGTAGATGCTCCACACCGCCGATGCTGTCGCCGTTTTTCAACTTCTGGTCGCCAAGCATGGCATGTGCAGTGATCAGCAGTTCGGTTGCATGTGGCCGTGCTTTTGAATCCGGATGAGTGTCGAGAAATTCTTTTAACAAAACAGCGCGTTGCGCCAGTGGTTTGGTCAACGTCAAGTCGACTTCTTCGAGCTCGTCGAGGTCCTGCTCGGCGATTTCAGCGGCGGTCTTCTTCGTGACTGGCGTGTTTGTTTTTGCGGCTGCGCCGGTTCGCTTGCTGGTCGGTTTAGTTGTTTTAGTTGTCTTAGCCGGATTCTCTTCCGGTTTTGGTGACTCACTAGCCACCGGTTCTGACTTGGGCGAGTCTGTTGGTGTTGGTTCGGCGACTGGAGTTTCAGCCGGCGTTGGTTCACCTCGCGGCGCTTCTTCAGGTGGTGTCGCTTGCGGTACTGACTTCGGCTCATCAGTCACAACACGCCGGCTTCGCTTCACATTCTTCGCACTGACAAGCACCGGTTGCGGCGTGTCGGCTGCCGCGGCCTCGGGACTATTCGCTGCGATGGGCGCGCCTTCCAGATCCGAAGCCTTAAAACCGATCCGGTCACCTACTGCGCTCGTAAAAACTCGTACACCGCTTTCGATTGCCTCTGCAAAGCGACCATCGCCGAGTGGTCCAGTCATGCGATAACTCATTTCGCCAACCACACCTTCAGGCAGGCTCCGCTGCACGAGAGTACTGACTTGAGTAAAAGATGTTTTTGAAGAGGCTGAAATAACCAGCAAAAGGCTATTAGTGCGACTGGTCCTGGCGCCGATCCTCCAGTCACTCGCGAGCTGTTTTGAGAAAACCGAGACTTCCTGATCGCCGGTGTTTTCTACAATCGCGACGTACAGTTCGATCTTGCTCTTCTCTTGCAGTTTTTGCAGGAGACTCTCGATCCGGCTCTTGGTTTCATTATCGAGGACGCCTGCGAAATCGCTTACGTGAGTGCTCGGAACAGGTAGTTTGGTCGTCTGTGCAAACGGGTTTGCGCAGACAAGAAAAAACAAACCAACTGCCGGAATCAGCGTCAACAGTCGTGTTAGGAGTCGGTATGATGGGATCATGTAGTTGGGTTCCGCCTCGTGATCTGTGGGGGGACGATTCGGCGCTCATGATACCATCGGGAAGCTGATATGAGCGAACTTGATGAAGCGTGGGCATTAGCATTGTCCGAAGCCGAACACAGGGCCAGGCTGGCGGGCCGCAGCGACATCGCCGACTACCTTTCGCTGAAGAATTCAAACGACTTACTGCGCAAGGCGGGAGTCGATTGGCTGTTGGCGGAGTTCACGACGTTGGCGGCCGATGCGAATCGCGCGGGCGCGAGTATTCAGATGTCACGGCAGGAAGAGCATCGTTTCAAGATCGGAGCTTCGACTATGGTCGGGCATCTGATCACGTTTACTAACGGCGTGCGGACGCTGTATGTCGAAGCGGGATGGCCGCGCGTGCCGCGCGATGGCTTTGTGCGAGGCGGTGGTCTCGCCTGTGCCAACATTCGTCATCTCGGGTTGAAGACTGCGAGTGAAGAGTTGTTACTCACAAAATCCCCGAAGGGAACGCCGGTCTGGAAGTCGCTCAAACACCCCTCCATACACGAGTCTCACATGAGGCGCCACATCGCGATCCTGCTTGACCTTAACCAC
>DATEWS010000314.1:0-3155 GCA_035257785.1 Pyrinomonadaceae bacterium | reverse complement strand
CATGGACCTGCGAAGACTGCTCCGCCAGCAGCACCCACTGCTGCGACTCCACCTCCGGCCGTGAACATCACTCCGGAGAGCACGCCCATGGATCTCGCGCGCGCAGCGTTTACTGCGCAGGGGGGAGAGAAGTTTCGGCAGGTGCAGAACACGATGATGCGAGGCTCTGTCTCGCTTTATCCGCCCAACAGTCCGCAATCCATTCCGGGCGCGTTTGCGATGGTAATGGCTGACGATAAGCTGCGCATGGAGATTGACGCGCGACCGATCATCGTCTTCAAGCAGATCTATGACGGGCAACAGTCGTACAGTTCGATGCCGAATGTCGAAGTGCCACCGCTTTCGAAGTTTGGATGGAACGTGCTGAGAAAATTTGATCAGCCCGGTTATAAAGTTACGGCGATAGCGAACAAGAAAAAGCTGCGCGGCTTTCGCATCGCGGATCCTGACGATTACACGACGGATTTCTATATCGATCCTGCAACCGGAAGAGTGATGGAGTTTTTGTTGTATTACAACGGATTCACGTTTGGAACTGCGAACAGCAAGTTCAAGGAAGTTGATGGCGTGCTGATTCCGTTCAGCTTCTCGCAGCGCTTCGAGATGCCGCAGGGCGCCTTCTTCGCGGAGTACAACGTGAAGGAAGTGAAACTAAACCAAAATCTCGGCGACGACGCCTTCGCGATTCCGCGATAAAACATCAGCCACAAAAAGGCACACAAGGCGCAAAAAGAAAATCCTCTTTGCGCCTTTTTGTGGCGCTAAACACTCATAATCTCTTGCTCTTTGCCCTTCGACAGTTCGTCGATTTTGCTGATGTAGCTGTTGGTGAGTTTTTGGATTTCGTCGAGAGCGTCGCGTTCGGCGTCTTCGGAGATGGTTTTGTCTTTCAACATCTTCTTTAGACGATCGTTGGCGTCGCGACGTACGTTGCGGATCGCGGTGCGATGATCTTCAGCGACGTCGTGAACTTGTTTGGCGAGTTGCCTGCGACGCTCTTCTGTCAGAGGTGGAATGGGAATGCGTACGAGTTTGCCGTCGTTCGAGGGATTGAGACCGAGATCCGCGGCTCGAATCGCTTTCTCGACGGCCGCAATCTGAGTTTGGTCCCATGGCTGCACGGTAAGCATCTGCGGTTCGGGTGCATGCACCGACGCCATCTGGCTGAGCGGCGTCATCGTGCCGTAGTAATCAACCATCACCGTGTCCAGCAGGCTGACGGCGGCGCGACCGGTGCGGATGGTCGCGAGTTTGCGCCGGAAGTCTTCGATAACGGTTTCCATTCGTGGTCGCGTTTCCTTGATTATGTCCTTTTCACTCATCTCGCCAACTCCGCTGAATGATTAGTTAACCAACTTTGGTTCCCACGCCCCGCTCGCCGGTCACGACCCGGCGGATGTTTCCGGACTGTCTCATGTTGAAGACGATGATAGGCAGGTTATTATCCATGCACAACGAGATTGCAGAAGCATCCATGACCCTGAGTTGTCGTTCGAGCACCTGGCGATATGTGATCTCGTTGAAAAGTTCCGCAGTCGTGTCGGTCATCGGATCCGCCGAATAGACGCCATCAACTTTTGTTGCTTTCATGATGACATCCGCTTTGATCTCGAGCGCACGCAACGCGGCCGCCGAGTCGGTGGTGAAGTATGGATTACCGGTTCCCGCGGCAAAGATAACGATGCGTTCCTTCTCGAGATGCCGGATAGCGCGGCGACGAATGAACGGTTCCGCGAGCTGCGGGATGTCGATAGCCGACATAACGCGTGTATGCACTTCAACCTTTTCGAGCGCATCCTGCAACACGACTGCGTTCATCACGGTTGCGAGCATGCCGATGTAGTCCGCTGAAGAGCGGTCCATGTTGCCCGCGCTCTTGGAGACGCCGCGAAATATGTTGCCGCCACCGACAACTACAGCAACCTGCACTCCCAACTGGTGCACCGCCTTGAGCTCTTCAGCGACACTACGAGCGACATTGACGTCGATACCGTAATTCTGTTCGCCCATCAACGCTTCACCCGAGATCTTCAAGAGCACTCGGCGATATGCCAGGTTGGAGGTTTCAGTGATCATCGAAATAATATAGGTGCTATAGGACCATACGACCTATTGAAGCATCGATGCTACATCGCCGCCGAAGTCATCGCTGCGCTTCTCGAGTCCTTCGCCCATTTTATAGCGCGTGAACCTGCGCACCGAGATGCGCTCACCGGTCTTGGCAACTTTCTCAGTCACCAACTCGCCGACAGTCTTCTCAGGAGCTTTCACAAATGGCTGATCGAGTAGCACAGTCTCCTCGTAAAACTTATTCAGACGTCCTTCGACGATCTTCTCGATCACCTGTTCCGGCTTGTTTGCCATCTTGGGATCGTTTTTCGCCTGCGCGCGCGCGATCTCGCGTTCTTTGTCGAGCACACCCGCGGGAACTTCTTCACGCGAAACATATCTCGGCTCAGCCGCCGCAACGTGCATCGCGATGTCTTTCACGAGTTGCTGAAACTCGTCGCCACGCGCAACGAAGTCAGTTTCACAATTCAATTCGACCAACACGCCGACCTTGCCGCCCATGTGAATGTATGAACCAACAATACCTTCCGCAGCGATACGACCTTCGCGCTTCTTCGCCGACGCGAGCCCACGCTCACGCAGAATGTCTACCGCCTTCTCTTCGTTTCCACCAGCTTCGACGAGTGCGTTCTTGCACTCCATCATTCCCGCTCCGGTCTTCTCGCGCAGTTGTTTTACTGCTGTTGCCGTAATTTCAGCCATGATTACCAATTTCTCCGAATACTTAGATTATTTGTCTTCAATGAAAAACGCAGCCCGGCGGATGTCCGCTTGAAGGCTGCGCTCACCGATGAGTAAGGATTATCGCTTAGCTCGCCGCCACGACCGATTCAGTGCTTTCCTCGGGCGAGTTTTCAGGTTCCGCTGCTTCTGCGCCCGTAGATGTCATGGATGCGGATTGCGCCTCCCCGCCCTTGCCGCTGACGTCGCCGCCGCTGTCTTCGTCATCCAGCGCAAGGCCGGCGAGCGCTTCACCTGCGCCGCCAGTCTCACCTTCAGGACCTTCCTCACCCGGCTCCGACGGAACAACGCCACCCTCAGTCGCGATCTGATTGCCTTCGACGATCGCATCGGCGATTCTCGAT
>DATEWS010000313.1:0-5715 GCA_035257785.1 Pyrinomonadaceae bacterium | reverse complement strand
AGCAGATCAGAAAGCTTCCATAGTTCGCAAAGCACTCTTGCGTGCTGCCGAAGCTATAGACGAAGTCGAGGCCGCGTTCGATCGCTCTTAGTTTTTCAGCAGCATTCGACATGAAATTATTGACAACCTCAAAGCAAACTTATATACAGTCCGAAGGTCCTAACTGGTTGCCCAGAGCAAACTCAGCGTTTGAAACCAGTAACTGTCAACAGAAAGGAGAATGGACATGGCAGGATCACTAAAAGGCGGCGAACCCACGACGAAAAAGAAGCCCACAAAGAAAAAGGCAGCTAAGAAACCCGCGAAAAAGAAATAGCTTCAAGCCATGAAGCTAAAGCATTCCCCTATTCAAGACCGCGAACGTGAATCAGTTCACGTTCGCGGTCTTCAATTTTTCTCACTGCGACAGTCTAATCTTTTTAAGGATTTCAATGGCACGCGGGTCTTTGCGCAACTCAGCAAGGCGCGGATCCATGTTGAGTTCAGCGACCGACATAATATGATTCTCAGCAGCTTTCTCTAAGATCGCAATCGCCCGGTCTTTTTCACCCAACAGTGAATACAGGTAAGCTGCTTCTTTGGGCAGCGACGGACTCCCAGGTTGATTCAACTCACTTAATATCTTCAGTGCCTCGGTTTTCTTTCCGGTTAGCACGTAAGCCTGGCTCAGTCCGTAAGTAACCTCGCCATCCTGTGGAGCTGCGGCGTGCGCTCGTTCAAGTTCGGCGGCTGCCTCCGCATACTTTTGTTGTAATTGATAGATCTGCGCCATATAGGTGGACATCACCGAAAACGTCGGCTCGATTTCAAGAGTTTTCTGACACTGTTGCAACGCTCGATCGTAATCGTGTGCATAGATCAGGGCGACTGCAAGATCTTTATTAATCCCAAGCGAAAGCGGATCGAGTTGTTGCGCTGTTCTGAGCTCCTGGAGTGCCTGGTCCATTCGGCCCTGTAGAATCAACTGCGCGCCATACCAATGGTGTGCGGTCGCATAGTTTGGATTCAATTCTATAGCCCGGCGATACTCATTCTCTGCTCCTTGCCAGTCCCAATCCGTAACCGCTTTGATGGAGGCTAACGATGTGTGTGCTTCCGCGAGACTGTCGTCGTATTTCAGCGCGAGCGTTACAGCGCCTTTCGCGAGAGCGTATCCTTCCTGCGAGGCGAGGAAGCCATAGTCACTTCGCAGGGTGTAGCAATCGGCCATGCCCGTGTACGCCAACGCATAGGTCGGATCAATGTCCGTCGCCTGCTGAAAAAAGCCGATCGCCTTTTTGAAGCCTTCATCGGTGCGCTTGTTCCAGTAATAACGCCCTTTTAAATAGGCCTGATACGCCTCGCCGTTTTCAGTGTAAGTTTTAGTTAACTGCGTTTGATCGGCGCCGGACAATTTCAGCCGAAGTTTTTCAGAAATGTTTTTTGCGATCTCTTTTTGAACGGCCAGGATATCTCCAGTTTTGCGCTGGAAGGTGTCGCCCCAGATTGAGCGATTTCCTTGCACGTCCATTAGTTCAACGCCAATTCTTAACTCGTCGCCTTCCTGGTTTACTCGTCCGATTAGCACTGAACTCACGTTCAACTCACGTCCGATCGCCTGCACGTCGAGATCCTTACCTTTGTAGCGAAAGACCGAACTACGCGCGATCACTTTCAAGTTCGTCAACTGCGATAGATTGTTGATGATGCTTTCGGTCATGCCGTCGCTGATGTACTCGCGATCGGCGTTAGCCATGAGTTGGGCATCGCTGGAAGTGTAGGTGAACGGCAGGATAGCTAACGACTCCGAGCGCGGTGTCGAAAACCGATTGCTGAGTGCAATTACAGCGACGATTAATGCAAGGGCTGCGGCAACGAAGGCCAACGTAGTAACCGTTGACTTGCTTAAAATATTTCGACGTGGCGTTTTTGCTGGAACGTTATTAGTAACAGGCCGCGACGTCAGTTGTCGTAAGTCCGTAAGAAAATCCTGCGCGCTTTGATATCTCGTTGCTTTGTCTTTCCGGAGCATCTTGCTCAGGAGAGTTTCCAACTCCGGCGAAACGTGAGTTTTGAATTGCTCGGTCGGAGTGGGGTCGGCCAGCAATATGCGAGACATAGTGACCGCGGCGCTCTTATCTCTGAAAGGGTGCTTCCCAGCCAACATTTCATACAAGACGATTCCGAGACTGAAAATATCGCTCGACGGAGTGAGTAGTTCACCTTGCACCTGCTCCGGCGACATGTAAGGCATCGTCCCGACTACATGCCCCGGCTTACTCAAGAGCATCTCGGTCGGCGCCTCATTATCTACTGACTCACTGGTGACCATCTGCTTGGCCAGACCAAAATCGAGGATCTTTAGTTGCCCACGATGCGCGAGCATCATGTTCTGAGGTTTGATGTCGCGGTGAATAATGCCACGCGCATGCGCCTCGGCCAGTCCTTCCGCAGCCTGTTCCACGATAGTTAACGCACTGCTGAGCCTCAGCGGCTCGCGTTCCATACGCTCCGCCAGCGTCTCACCCTCGATGTACTGCATCACGATGAAAGTGAACGAGTCTGCTTCGTTAACATCGTAGATAGCGCAGATGTTGGGATGGTCGAGCTTAGCGGCGGATTGGGCTTCTCTTATTAATCGCTTCGTGAGGTGTTCGTTTGTGAGCGCGTCAGCACGGATGATTTTGATCGCGACTTTGCGATCGAGTTTCGTATCCAGCGCGAGGTAGACTTCACCCATGCCTCCTGCGCCTAACTTCTTGATTATCCGGTAGTGCGCTATGGATTCAGGAATCATCGACCTTAGCCACTACACTATATGCATAGTCTCGGGCTCGGTCTACCTTTAGATAGCTTCTCGCGGGGTTGAATCTTGCGGAGTCATTCTTTTCGACTTCCGAAAAAAGTAGGTGGGATCGCCCGAGTTTTCTGCAAAGCCCAATTGTCAGCAGTTTTCGAGGTAGGCTTGAGCGAGAAGGTATCGAACTTCAGGATCAACGTCCTGAGGAGACGTGAGTCCGATCTGAACTCTCATCGTGTGGTGAATTCGAGAGGGCTCAATGCGGCCGACCGGTTCGCATTGTTCGAGGCGCAGTCCCAGATCTACCTGGTTGCGCACCGGCTTAATCCGCGCAAAAGTTCGGCGCGGCGCAACCAGCGAAACGTAAGTCTTCTGTGCATGAACGATAATCTCACCACACTCCATCGCTGCGTTGATGATCGCGTCGAAGGTTGCGCGCAGATGTGGACGGCCTTTGTATTGCCCGGCTATCAAATCATCGGCTGTCATGGTGCATCTCCGACTGAAACGGGGAGTGTCGCCCGTAAAGCTAGCGCTTCTGAACCAGAGGTACTGGCCGGTTTCGGACGTGTCGGTGTTTGCTCAACATTCGCACCTTGTAGTCAAGACATCGAAGTCCGAAAATGGCTAACGCGACTGTTGAAATTGCCGTATGTTCGCTCCGATGATTAACCACTTTCACCTTCGTGCACTCGATCGCGCACGTATCAGCCGAGACGCGCGCTTCGACGGCAAATTCTTCATTGCCGTGAAGACTACGGGAATTTATTGCCGGCCGATTTGTCCTTCGCGAACGTCAAACAGTCGCAATGTCACTTACTACCCGACGGCTGCCGCTGCGGCTGAAGCCGGTTTTCGCCCTTGTTTGCGTTGCCGGCCGGAAGCAGCACCCGGTACACCGGCATGGATGGGTACCTCGGCGGTTGTACGAAAAGCGCTGCGTCTGATCGACGAAGGAATTCTGGATAGTGCGTCAGTCGATGAGCTGGCGAGTAAGCTTGGTCTAGGTTCAAGACATTTACGACGCTTGTTTTTACAACACGTCGGCGCGTCGCCAATCTCATTCGCGCAGACGAGACGTCTGCAATTCGCCAAACGATTACTGGATGAAACAAACTTTCCGATCACGCAGATCGCGCTTGCCTCGGGTTTCGGCAGCCTGCGACGTTTCAATACCGCGTTTTTACAAACATATGGCCGGGCGCCGCGCGACTTGCGTAAACACTCAAATGAAGCGAACGACGAAGTAACTCTAAAACTCGCCTTTCGCCCGCCTTACGATTGGGACCAGGTGCGCGATTTCCTGTTGGTCCATCACACTCCCGGTGTCGAGCAGATCGATGAGCAAGGCTATTCAAGAACCTTGCGTACAGCGAGTGGGTTTTCGATCGTCAATGTAAAACCGCTGGCGAACGAAAACGCTTTCGAACTGCGCGTGAGCGGAGCGGCTCCGACAAATCTCTTTCACATTTCGTCAGCCGCGCGCAGGGTTTTTGATACCTCTGCCGACCCGGCACTCACTATGTCTGCCCTACGCGCCGATCCGCTACTTGGACCATGCGTCGAGCGAAGACCGGGGCTGCGTATTCCAGGAGAGTGGGATGCCTTTGAATGTGCAGTTCGAGTAATCCTCAGCGACGAAGGACGAGAAGCAATGGCCGAGTTGGTTAACCGGTTCGGCGATAGGATTAGTAATCCTGGTGGCGCACTTACGAGTTTGTTCCCGACGCCGAAAGCAATCGCTGATGGCAACTTTGCTGGTCTCGGTCTTTCGAGGTCTAAGGTCAATACACTTCGAAAACTTGCGGTGGCAATAGTTGATGGTGATGTCGATTTCAGCGCCTCAAGTGAATGCGTGATTGAGTCGCTGACGAAAATTCCACGCATTGATCGATCGATGGCTGAGTACATAGCCTTACGTGCGCTCGGCGAACCCGATGCCTTCCCGTCAAACGATCAAGTGTTGAGGCAAATGGCGAGCAGCACAGATGTGCCCATCTCAGCGCAAGAACTCGAGGCGCGATCAGAAGCATGGCGCCCGTGGCGTGGTTACGCTGCACTTCACCTGTGGTGCGCCAGGATGATGTGAATCCAGCGAAGAATCGACCGTTTGGTAGCTTCTTTCATTGACTCATTTACTCCATCTTGGATTTGGCCCAGAATACTATCTTGTTGATGCTATCCTGAAATAAATCTGGACCTCAGATCTGCATCACGACCGGCCCTCTCGTCGCGACGCTGCTTGAGCTGTCTAAACAATCAAGAAGGAGAAGCCACCATGAACACTGAACTCAGCGTCCTCGTTTGGAGACGAAGAGACAACCTGACGGAAGGATTGTCTGACGACTCACCACGCGCGTTTGAACTTCACCAAATGCGAAGTAAGGCATTGCATGAAATGCTGGATAAAGTGGACGGCCTCGAGGTGAAAAACTGGGGCGACACAGATGACAAGAAGGCACACGAAGTCGTCGAGCTTGTTATAGAGTTCGGGAATTGGCTAGCGCAGCCCGAACACATGCAAGTAATGAGTACGGCCGCAATCGCTATCGGTAAGATCATTGGCACCGCCGCATTGAGCCAGGGAGTCAAACAAGGTACTCAGTGGCTCTTCGAGAAGCTGAGGAAAAAGCAAAGTGACCGTAAGATAGAGAGTGTTGAGATAAAGCCTTCGCCTATGATTAACATACAGGTTAACGAACCCAGATACGGTGGACGCGTCTTTGTGACAGTTCAGGTTGAGGGAGAGCCATGGCCTCGATAATCTCGATATAGCTTGCTGAATTCACAAACTTCGCGTAAATAAAACTCAGGATGGACCAGCGGTTGGAACGGAGTGAAATTGAGCCACAAAAAGGCACATAACACACAAAAGGAGTTAAGGAGCGCCTCGCGCTCGGTAGTTGTTCTGTGTTTTTTGTGCCTTTTTGTGGCTA
>DATEWS010000312.1:0-2244 GCA_035257785.1 Pyrinomonadaceae bacterium | reverse complement strand
TAGCCGCTGCGCGCGCACTCGGGAGGATCACTGGTGAAGTGCTGCGCATGCTCGGTTTCAACATCAACTTCGCGCCCGTGATGTCGATCATGACCGAGGATCGCGACCTGCTGTCGAACGGTCTTTACTCGAGATCTTACGGGCGCTCGCCCGGCGAAGTCCTCGGTTACACGACTGTCTACATGCGTGGACTTCAGGGCACAGGTCTGCTCGGTTGTCTGAAACATTTTCCGGGAATCGGATCGGGCGAGGTCGATTCACACGAAGAGATGCCGGTGGTTCGTCTTTCACACGATGATCTCATCGCGCAGGATCTTGCGCCTTACATCGAACTCTTCCAGCGTCGCGACGATCGCGTGCGTTGCGTAATGGTGAGTCACGGCGGTTTTCCCAACGTCGACATCAGAGAGGAGACTACGGGCGGTTTGATCGAACCTGCTTCGCTCAACTACAACATCGTCACGAGGCTTCTTCGCGAAGAGCTCGGCTACAAGCATCTCGTGGTCACTGACGATCTCGAGATGGGCGCAATCGCGCGTCACTGCGAGATTGAAGACGCTGTGGTGCGCGCAGCGCTCGCCGGCAATGACATGTGTCTGATCTGCGCCACTCCTGACACGATCAAGCGCGGCTACGATGGTGTGCTCGCAGCGGCAAAGAATGGAAAGCTCTCGGAAGAACGAATGAAACAGTCGCTCGAGCGAATCGCACGAACTAAGACCATCATAGAACCGCCGCTGCACCTCGATCTCGACCGTTTCAAATCTCTTTCGGACGAAATACTCAAACTCAATTCCAAGCTCCACTACACCTACGGAGGCACCGTTAAGTGAGCGCCGGCAAGCTTGTCAAACTTATCCTGCTGATCTTTTTATGCGCGCTGTTATTAATTCCACCCGGATGTCGTCAACGCAGCAACTCTTTCCTGATCGCGCTCGGCGATCCCGTTCGCACCATCGATCCGATCGGCTCGCCGTCAGTTGATGCGGCCAGCGAACGTGTGCGTACGTTGATCTTCAACACGCTAGTGAAGAAGAACGAGAAGTTTGACTACACCGGCGAACTCGCGTCAGATATCAAACGTTCCGACGATGGTTTGACTTACACGTTCACGCTCCACGACGGCGTCATGTTTCACGACTTGCGCACCTTGACCTCCGCTGACGTGAAGTACACGCTCGATCTCGTGTTCTCCAGCAACTTCGCGAAGTCGGCGAGTTTTTTTGACGCCAACAAACAGAGTTACATAAAGAGCGTCGAGGCTCCCGATTCGCGCACGGTAGTCGTTACGTTGACTCAACCGTGGACCGGCTTGCTGTCGAATCTCGTTCCGATTGCAATCATTCCGAAGGGCAGTTACGAGTCGCAGAAAACGCATCCGCTCGGCACCGGCCCATTCAAATTCGTCAGTTACGATAACGCGCAGCAGGTAGTCGATCTCAACCGGTTCCCGCATTACTGGGAGGGGGCTCCCAAACTTGAAACAGTGCGCGTGCGCGTGATCTCCGACATGAACGCGTTACAGGCAGAGTTGCAGGCCGGCCGTGTTGATATCGCCCCGTTGCCGACAAGTCTTTCGCCTGACGCGGTGAGGCGACTCGAACGGGATCCGAACCTGCAAGTGAAGACATTCAACGGATCGAATGTTTTTTTGCTAACGATCAATACCGCATCGGCTCCGCTCGACAATGTCAAAGTACGACAGGCAATCGCTTACGCGATCGATCGCGAGAGCCTGATCAAGAGCCTCTTGCTGGGACTGGGAAAGATCGCGCACTCGATTATTCCCGAGGAGTCGTGGGCTTATTCGCCTGGGCAAACGTATTCGTACGATCCGGCGCGCGCGAAGAAACTGCTCGACGAAGCGGGTTTTCCCGATCCGGATGGTGATGGACCACGAATGCGTTTTGCGAAGCCGATCGTTTACAAACTTTCCGGCAGCAGCATTGCCGGGCGGCAGTACGCGGGCGTCATTCAAAACTACCTGAAGGAAGTCGGCGTTCCGGTTGAGATTCAGACGCCGGAGCAGAACACGTTCTTTGACGAACTCAAACGCGGCAACTTCCAGATCTCGTACTCGCAATGGGTCGGAGGCAATCAGGATCCGATCTTCTACAAGGACCTCTTTGCGACGTCTGAGATACCGACCGAGGCACGGCCGTCGCGCAATCGTAGTCGTTACAGCAACAAGGAGCTTGATGCGTTGCTGGATGAAGCGCTGAACACGTTCGACCGGCAAAAAGG
>DATEWS010000311.1:0-3683 GCA_035257785.1 Pyrinomonadaceae bacterium | reverse complement strand
GCGTCGGGTCGGCTGTGGTGCTATCACTATTGTAAAAGAATCATAGGCAATGAGACTGACCCGACGCTACCGCGTTACAGTACTGACTTCCTCCGGGTGTGGCTGCTGATTGTTGAGGCAAAGCTTCGTCTGTCGATACTTTTGCTTATGTTGCTCGTTGCGGTCTGCTCGCCCGCGTTCAGTCAAACTCTCCCTCAAAACGACGATTGCACTGAAATTGAAGACAATGCTTCACCACTCAATGCAGACCAGGTCTTCACTCGCACGATAAAAGCAAACCAGCGACACATCTTTAGACTTTCGCTCACACCGCAACAATACGTTCACGTCGTGGCCGATCAGAAAGGCGTCGATCTTGAAGTTACGCTGCTGGATCCAAACAAGGAGCTGCTGATCGAAAGAGACAGCCCTAACAGTAAATTCGGGCCGGAAGCAGTTTCAACGATCGCGCAATCGGGCGGCACTTACTACCTCGATATTTGCGCGAATAAGTCGCAACCCGTGGGTAGCTATGAGTTGAAAGTCGAAGGCCCGCGACAGAGTACCCCTGCGGATGAGAAACGAGTGTCCGCTGAACGCATGTTGATGGAAGGGCAGCAAAAAAAGAGGGAATCGCGCGCTTTGGCCATCGAACAATTCAAAGAGGCGGCATCGATCTTTCACGATCTCGGTGAAACTCGCGAAGAAGGTTATGCGCTTTGCAACATCGGAGAAACGTTCAGGAGTCTGGAAGATTTCCCAGCGGCAATGAAGCACCTGGACCAGGCACTTGAACTTCTGGTCCAGGCGCACGATCTGTCAGGTCAGTCGTACGTCCTCAATGAGATGGGTGCGGCGTACCGCGATCTGGACGATCCGAGCAAGGCTGTCGAAAAATACGAGCGCGCGATCGAGCTGCGCACGAGCCTCGCAGACCGCTGGGGCGAGGCACTACTGCGCAATAATCTCGGGGTGGTCTACACACAGATTGGTGAACAACAAAAGGCCCTCGATCACTTGGAGTTGGCACTGTCCACATGGCGTGAGTTTCACGACCGCGCCATGGAAATGAACACCCTCAATATCATTGCCAAGGCGAATCTGGATCTGGGTAATTTGACGGTCGCTTTTCAGCAGTCTCAGGAAGTACTGAATTACTGTGAAGTGAACGGCTCATATGGTCTTGAACCGCACGCACGGACCAACCTCGGCGTCGCCTATGACACGTGGGGAGAACCGAATGATGCCCTGTCACAGTATGACCTCGCCTTAAAACGATTTCGACAAAATGGCAACAAAAAGTACGAAGTCAACACGTTGAATAATATCGGCATGGTCTACGCCGGTATCGGTGACGGCCTCGAGGCGTTGGCTAAGTTTCAGGAGGCACTAAACGTTCGCTCGAAGCCGGCAACTTTCAGAGAAGAGGCTGTTACGCGCAGCAACATCGGTTTCGCGTACATGCTTCTCGAGAAATATCCGGCCGCTCTCAAGGAACTGGATCTCGCCCGCAGACTCAGTCAGAAATTCCACGACCCGCGTTTCGAGGCGTACTCCCTCGTGCGCATCGGCATGGCCTACGTCGCGCTACGGAGAATGGCCCCGGCGATTGTCGCGTACAACCAGGCTCTCGACATACAAAACAGGATTAAAGACCGGCGCGGACAAGCAATCACACTCGACAGGCTCGGTGAGTATTACAGTTTACTGAATCAACCAGACCTCGCTATCAAAAACTATCGCGACGCTCTCCAACGGTGGGGCAGTCTCAAAGATGCTCAGGGCGAAGCCCTGTCGCTCTACGGCATCGCCCGCGTTGAGCGTAATCAGAAACATCTCACGGATGCGCGCGACGACATCGTGGAAGCGTTAAAGAAAGTCGAGTCGATACGGACGAGAATGACGAGCCACCGGCTGCGCACGAGCTACTACGCTGCGAAGCAGGATTTTTTTGAGCTCGAGATCGACATTCGCATGCGTCTGTATTCTGCGACGAATTCAAAAGCGGAGATGGAGTCGGCGCTTTACGCGAGCGAACGCGCCCGCGCCCGCAATCTTCTGGACCTGTTGGCTGAGAGTCGTACTGACATTCGACAAGGTGTGGATCCACAACTCCTCGCTCTCGAACGCACGCAGCGTGAGCAATTGGATGACAAACTGAAGCAGTACCAAACGATATCGAGTGCAAATTCTAAAGAGGCGCAAAGAGCTGCTGCTGACAAAGAAATACTGGCGCTGCTAAGTACGTTCGATCAGACGCAGGCTGAAATTCGCAAGAGTAGCTCGCGCTACGCTGCGTTGACACAGCCGCAACCACTCAAGCCGGACCAGATGCAGCAGTTACTCGATGACGACACGCTGCTGTTGGAATATGCTCTTGGTGAAAAGCAAAGCTACTTGTGGGTAGTTAGTAAAAATGATGTTCATCCTTACGTCCTGCCCGGTCGAGCACAAATCGAAAACGCAGCCCAGAATTTTCACAAATCGCTGCGAGCCTGGGAACGGCAGCGTCCAAATGAGGACGTACGAACGTTCATAGCGAGGCGCAACACAGCGCCGCAGAACTATCGTCGACGAGCTCTCGAATTGAGCAACATCGTGCTCGCACCGGTATCGTCGCAGATCGCTAAGAAGCGTCTGGTGATTCTCGCGGACGGTGCGCTTCAGTATGTTCCGTTTGGCGCGTTGCCGGCGTCCTCGTCCGCCTCCGATCCCGAGCCGCTGATAGTCAACCATGAGATCGTTTACCAACCATCAGCATCGGCGTTAGCGCTGATACGCGAGGCTCCCCGACCCGCGGCTACAAAGACAGTTGCCGTATTAGCCGATCCGGTGTTCAGCAAGAACGACGAGAGAGTAATCACTGCGAAGGAGTCGAAAACAGAACCGACATCGTCACACGAGTTCAAGCGCGCCATGAGAGACGCCGGTGACATCGGCTCAGTGGACGGAAGCTTTCGACTCGATCGACTAGAGTTTACACGTAGTGAAGCGGACGCAATCATTGCAGCAGCGCCTCCCGGATCGTCGATGCAGGCTCTGGACTTCGATGCCAGCCGCACCCGCGTGCTTAGTCCGGAGTTGAAGCAGTATCGAATACTACATCTCGCAACGCACGGTATTCTCAACGGCAATCACCCGGAGTTATCAGGTCTTGTCTTTTCGTTGGTTGACCAGCACGGCCAGACGGAAGACGGGTTTCTGAAGCTGAATGACATCTACAACATGGACCTACCACTCGACATGATCGTTTTAAGCGCGTGTGAAACGGGTCTGGGAAAGCAAGTTAGAGGTGAAGGTCTTATTGGCCTTACACGTGGTTTCATGCATGCAGGTGCGGCCAGAGTTGTTGCCAGTTTGTGGAAGGTAGACGACGAGGCGACTGCCCAACTGATGAAAGGCTTTTACAGTTACTTGCTGGAAAAGAAAATGCCGGCGGCCGCAGCTCTTCGATTGGCCCAACTCGATCTGAGAAAGACGCGAAGCGAACCTTACGCCTGGGCCGGCTTCGTCCTTCAGGGCGAGTGGAAGTAAGTGATTAGTTATGCGAAATGTCCGGAAGAATTGTTCAGTCAAACCCCGCCACCGAATCCGAAGCGTTTTCGGTTGCCAGATGCCCGGAAAACGTTTCATACTGCGCCCAGAAAACATGCGGGCGCGCTCCCAGTACTCAGCTTGCGGCCCGACGACCTTACCCCCGAATG
>DATEWS010000310.1:0-3830 GCA_035257785.1 Pyrinomonadaceae bacterium | reverse complement strand
CATCGCTGATCCGGCTTATCGCAATGTGCTCGTCGTCGGCGCCTACGCGATGAGTAAGTATCTCGACCTGCACGACAAGAAGACCGCGACGATTTTTGCGGATGGCGCTGGAGCTTTAGTGCTTCAGGCGCGAAGTGATGGACCAGGATTCCTTGCGGGAAGGCTGCGTGCGGACGGAAGTTTTCACGATCACATGGGCATCTACGCGGGTGGCACGCATCTGCCGATTACGAAGCAGGTGATCGACGAAGGTGTCTGGAATAAGGTGCGTTTCGCGAAAAAGTATCCGGCCGAAGTGAACACGGAAGGCTGGCCTGCGATCGTGCACCAGGTGCTCGCGAAAGCGCGACTGAATGTCGACGATATCAAGCTGTTTCTCTTCACCCAAGTGAACCTGAGCACGATCAAGGAAGTGATGGCGAAGCTCGATCTGCCGATGGACCGCACCCACACGATCATGCACAAGTGGGGTTACACCGGCTCGGCGTGCATCCCGATGGTCCTGCACGATGCGGTCACTGAGGGCAAACTCGAACGCGGCGACAACATCGTCATGTGCGCCTCAGGCGGCGGCTTAAACATGGCGTGTGTCGCCTTCCGATGGTAATGGAGTATCCGACTGTTTATTCGTTGTTCGCGGATCGCGTAAAGCAATACGCGGGGGACGTTTTTTACTTTCGCAACGCCGGTGGTTGGAAAGGAATTTCGTGGCAACGGTTTGAGCAGGAGACTTACGATTTCGCGACCGCGCTGTTGTCACTTGATCTAAAGCGTGGTGGGACTGTTTGCATCCTGATGGGTAACGTTCCCGAGTGGCCCATCAGCGATATCGGCACGATCATCGCTGGTGGCGTTGGCATCGGTCTTTATCCAACAAGCTCCGCGGAACAGGTCGCCTACATCATCAATCACTCCGACGCCGAGTTTGTTCTCGTCGATTCACGCGAGCAACTGCAAAAAGTTCTCAGCGTTCGCGAACAACTCCCCAAGGTACGACACATCATTGCGCTTGATCCGGATGCCAACGCTACCAGCTACGGCGACTTTATCGCACGCGGTAACGCTCAACGCGCGCAGTTTGCGCCGTTGTTGAAAGAACGGGCCGAAGGCGCGAAGCCTGACGATATCGCGATCATGGTCTATACGTCCGGCACAACCGGGCGACCGAAGGGCGCGTGCCTGAGTCATCGTTATATCATCAACAGCGTGGAGTCGTTGCGCCACACGATCCCGATTTACGACACCGACGTTTCGTTTTCGTATCTTCCGTTCTGTCACGTCGCCGAAAGAATTTCGGGTCTTTACAACCGTCTCTACGCGGGCGCTTCGGCGTACTTCGTCGATGACCTCGCGCGTCTCGGCGAGTACATGCTGGAAGTGAAGCCGACTGTATTCGCGAGTTTGCCGCGTTTTTTCGAGAAGATTTATGCGCGCATCGTTTCGGACGCGTCGACAAACGTCAAAGATTATTTCGGTGGTCGCGTCCGTCTCTTAACTTCGGGCGGTGCGCCGTTGCCGCTGGAAGTTGCCGAGTTTTTCGCTGCTGCGGGGCTGCCGATCTTGCAAGCGTACGGTTTAACCGAGAACGTCTGCGTTGCGTTCAATCGTCCGAATAATTATAAGTTCGGCACGGTTGGACCACCGATGCCGGGCTGCGAAGTTCGTGTTGCTGATGATAAGGAAATATTGGTTCGCAGTGAGATGATGTTCAGCGGTTACTACAAAGCGCCGGAAGAGACGGCGAAGATGTTTCGTGACGGCTGGTTGTTGACGGGAGATCTCGGCGAGATCGATGAAGACGGTTTTCTGAAGATCATCGGGCGCAAGAAAGAGTTGATCGTCACGTCGACGGGAAAAAAAGTCTCGCCCACGCTGCTCGAAAACATGCTTAAGGAAAATCACTTGATCAGTCAGGCGATGGTTTACGGTGAAGGACGCAGTTATCTGGTGGCGTTGATCACGCTGAATGGTCCGGCTAATGTGCAGGAGATAATCGATAAGGTGAACCGGCGAGTGTCGTCGACGGAGTCGATCAAGCGATTTGCGATACTCGATCGTGATTTCGAGATCGCGCGTGATGAGATCACGCCGACGGGGAAGCTGAAGCGTGACGTGATTACCGAGCGTTTCAGAGACGTAATCGAAAAACTTTACACGGATAAACGCAGATGAAAAAGACACGGATTTCGCTCTTAGTTGCGATCGTTCTCTGTTTTGCGGCGCGACTTAATGCGCAGACGCCGAAAGATATCACTATCTACGGACAGAAGATCCACTACGTCGAAGCGGGTTCCGGGCCAACAAATGTGATTCTTTTGCACGGGCTTGGTGGGTCGTCGCAGGTGTGGCAGTTCAATATTGGACCACTCGCCGAGAAGTATCATGTGTTTGTGCCCGATCAGATCGGGTTTGGAAAGTCTGACAAGCCGCTCGTGAACTATCACATTCGCACCTACGTCGACTTTCTCGATCAGTTTTGCAAGCAACTGGAAATCACTCGCCCAACACTCATCGGCAACTCTATGGGCGGATGGATTGCAGCGATCTATGCCGCGACTTATCCGGATCGTGTCGACAAGCTCGTGCTCGCCGATGCCGCAGGTTATGCGCCGCCAAAGGATTTCGACACGCGGGCTTTCTTCGGTTTGAATCCGACCACGCGAGAGGAAATGAAAGTGCTTTCCGCCAAGGTTTTCTACAACAAAGCGTTCTTGACTGATGCGGCGATCGATCAGGCGATGGCGGCGCGACTCGGCGCCGGCGATGGCTACACGATCAAAACGATCACCGAGTCGATCATTCGCGGTGAGGATTTTCTCGACAACATCGTGACGAAGATCAAGTCGCCGACGCTACTTATTTGGGGACGCGAAGATGGCCTTGTGCCGTTAAGCGAAGGCGAGCGTTTTCACAAAGACATCGCAGGCTCGACGATGATCGTGTTCCATCAATGTGGTCACGTGCCCAACATCGAAAAGGCCGGCGAGTTCAATGCGGCGGTCATCAAGTTTCTCGGAGCTCAATAAGATGAAGCCCGGTGACAGCGCTGAAATAACGAAGACGATCGAGCAAGCGGATGTTGATGCGTTTGCAGATCTCACGGGTGATCACAATCCCGTTCACGTCGACGAGGAGTTTGCAAAGACGACGCATTTCGGGCGACGCATCGCTCACGGAATGTTGACCGCGTCGCTCATTTCGTCAGTGCTCGCCAACAAACTGCCGGGTAAGGGAAGCGTTTATCTCGGGCAGACGCTCAAGTTTGTCGCGCCTGTCTTTCCCGGCGATACGATTACCGCGCGCGTCACTGTCAAAGAGATTCGAGCAGACAAACCCATCGTGAAACTCGAAACCATCTGCATCAATCAACACGATGAGATCGTGATTCGCGGCGAAGCGACTGTTTTAGCCACGGATAGACGCGGATGAACACAGATCAGAATTCGGTTCGCCGCTACTCGTGGTACGCGCTCTCGTTGCTGACGCTCGTTTACGTCTTCAACTATCTCGACCGCACCATCATCTACATCCTCCTGCCGCTGATCAAAAAAGAGATGGCGTTTACCGACTTGCAGCTCGCAATGCTCGGCAGTATGTCGTTCGTCATCTTCTTCACGGTACTCGGAATCCCGTTTGGGCGTTTAGCGGATCGCGTTGTTCGCAAGAACATGATCGCCGCAGGCCTCGCGGTGTGGAGTCTGTTTTCGGGTTTGACGGGATTTGCCACCGGCTTCTGGTCGCTGTTGATCTGTCGCATGATGGTCGGTGTCGGCGAAGCGACACTTGGACCAGCAGCGTTGTCGTTGTTGAGCGACTACTTTCCGCCACGC
>DATEWS010000309.1:0-2676 GCA_035257785.1 Pyrinomonadaceae bacterium | reverse complement strand
CAACTGAGCATAGTCGCCTTCCTTCGCCACGAGCTGCGCAAACGCACCGGCCGAGCGCGCCATCTGACCGCCCTTGCCAGGACGCAATTCGATGTTGTGAATCTGCGTGCCGAGCGGGATATTGATCAGCGGCAACGTGTTACCCGGCAGGATGTCCGCTTCAGCGCCGCTCATGATCGTCTTGCCGACTTCCAAACCCGTCGGCGCGATGATGTAACGTTTCTCGCCGTCGAGATAAGTAATCAACGCGATGTGCGCCGAGCGATTCGGATCGTATTCGATCTGCGTGACGCGTCCGGGCACGCCTTCCTTGTCGCGCTTGAAGTCAACAATCCGGTAAAAGCGTTTGTGACCGCCGCCGCGACGCCGCACCGTGATGCGACCATCGTTGTTGCGTCCGGAAATTCGCTTCTTTGGCTCGAGCAGAGACTTTTCGGGAACCGCTCCGAGCGTCAACTCGTCGCGCGTCAAGTACGTTTGGTAACGTCGCGCTGCCGATGTCGGTGTAAGTTTCTTTATTCCCATCGTCTAAATCCGTGTAATCCGTGGCCTATATCGCTTCGCCGTAATCAACCGGCTTCTCGCCTTGCTTGAGAGTTACGTATGCCTTTTTCCACGAAGGCTTGCGGCCTTCGTAGCGGCCTCGTCGCGCCATCTTGCCCATGTAGTTGATCGTGCGGATGTGGTCCACCTTCACCTGGAAGATGCTTTCCACTGCCGACCTGATCTCAGGCTTGGTTGCGCGTCGATCGACACGAAACGTCAGCAACTGCCGCGTGTCCTGTGTCTCTTCCTTGGCGGCCAGCGCCTTCTCCGTAATTACCGGCGACTTGATGATGTCCCAAACTGTTCTCATCGTTTACGCCGCCTCCTTGCTATCGCCCAGTAGCTGTTCGAGCTCGGTTGCAGCCGCGCGCGAAAGGACCAGTCGATCGTGATAAAGCAGGTCGTAGATATTCAGACCGAAACTGTTGACCACTTTCGTCTGGCGCAGATTGCGCGCCGACAACATCAGGTTGTCGTTGTCGAGCGAGTCAACAATCAATGTCTTGCCCTCGAGACCCAAACGCGTCAGCGACTGCGCGAAATCTTTCGTCTTTGGCTTATCCAAATCCCAGCCCTCAACCACGAAAACACTTCCTTCGCGCACACGCTCCGAAAGCGCTGAACGCAGCGCGCCCTGGCGCATCTTGCGCGGCATGTTGTAGGACCAGTCGCGTGGCTGTGGTCCATGCACGTTGCCGCCGCCCTTCCAGAGTGGCGAACGCAGCGACGCGATACGCGCGCGGCCGGTGCCCTTCTGTTTCCAGAGTTTTCGACCGGCGCCGGAGACGTCGCCGCGAGTCTTGGTGGCTGACGTGCCCTGACGCGCGTTGGCCATGAAATTTCGCACGGCCGCGTGAATCAAACCCTCATTTAGCGGCGCGCCAAAAACAGCGTCAGACAGCTCGACTTCGCCAACTTCTTCATTCTGTATGTTGCGCACCTTCACTGTCGGCATAACCAACTCCTACTTCCTCTTCTTCGTCGCCTTGCGAACAACCACTACGCTGCCGTTAGCTCCAGGCACCGCGCCACGAATCATTAAAATGTTGTTATCGGCATCAACTCGCGCCACTGTCAGACCTTTAGTCGTAACGCGAACGTCGCCCATGTGACCCGACGAACGGTTTCCCTTGACAACGCGCGAGGGATAGGCCGAAGCGCCGATCGAACCCGGCGCGCGAACATTCATCGAGCCGTGTGATTCGGGTCCACGATTAAAGTGGTGACGCTTGATCGTGCCCGCGAAACCGCGACCTTTCGACTGGCCAATCACATCAACCATTTCGCCATCGGCAAACTGATCGACCAGCACCTTGTCGCCGACGTTTGTGCCGTCGCCTGATTCGAGCAAACGAAACTCTTTCAAGATCCGCGTCGGCGGAATGCCGCCGCCGGTTTTCTCGAAGTGCCCGCGCATCGGCTTGGAAACGTTCTTCAACTTCGGCGGCTTTTCGTCTACGAGACCGAGTTGCACGGCGTCGTAACCGTCCGGGCCTGAAGCAGACTTCTTTTGCACCACGACACATGGACCAGCTTTGATTACCGTCACTGGCGTAACCGAGCCGTCTGCCGCAAAGATCTGCGTCATGCCGATTTTTCTTCCGATGATCCCGTTAATCATGTCTTCAATCCTGCTAATAGGACCTATTGTCTGCCAAAGGCCTTAATCTCAACGTCAACGCCCGCCGGCAGATCCAGCTTCATCAGCGCATCAACGGTTTGCGGCGTCGGATCGAGAATGTCCATCAGCCGCTTATGCGTGCGAATTTCAAACTGCTCGCGCGACTTCTTGTCGACGTGCGGCGAGCGGAGCACGGTCCATTTGTTCTTTACCGTCGGTAACGGGATTGGACCAGCAACACGAGCACCGGTGCGTTTGGCCGTCTCGACGATTTCAGTCGTCGACTGATCAAGCACGCGATGATCGTAAGCCTTCAGGCGAATTCGAATTTTTTCATTCATAGAAGTTAATAGGTCCCTATAGGTCCAATAGGACCTATTCCAAAAACTATTCAACAACTTCCGAAACCGTGCCGGCTCCGACTGTGCGGCCGCCTTCACGAATCGCGAACCGCAACCCCTTCTCCATCGCGATGGGCGCAATCAACTCGATCTCCATCGCCACGTTGT
>DATEWS010000308.1:0-8223 GCA_035257785.1 Pyrinomonadaceae bacterium | reverse complement strand
AATAGTAACGCGGCGAAGGAGCCGATCGAGGTTTGCCCGCGCGATAACCTCAACGCGCGCGTTGTGTTCTTCAACACGATTTACACAGACTCGCCCGCCAAAACGATCCACGTTGTGCGTGAGGCCGTGCGCGAAGCAGACAATGTTTCCGATAAGGTGACGCCGATCGTGCGGATCCGGAATCTCGGCGACAACGGCGTCGATTATGAAGTGAAGTACTGGCTTGAAGATTACGCGAAGTACAACGACACCGACGCCCTAATCCGCCAGCGAATCTGGTACGCGTTTCGTCGTGCCGGATTGGAATTCGCCTATCCGACTCATACGCTTTATTTCGAGCGCCGGGGAGGCGCGGCAGTACGCGACGGGGACGGCAGCGCGATTGCGGAACGACTCGCAGCAGTCGATATCTTCGCGCCACTATCGGCAGATGAAACCACGATGTTGGCCCAGGCGGCGGAGAGCCACGTTTTCGCGCCCGGCGAAACGGTCATACGCGCGGGTGACCCTGGCGAGTCGATGTTCGTCGTTCATAAAGGCAAGGTTCGGGTCCAGGTTAACGAAAACGGCCGCCCGCGCACCGTGGCGACGCTGAACGAAGGCGACTTTTTCGGCGAGATGGCCCTGTTTACCGGCGAGCCTCGAACTGCCAACGTCCTGGCACTCGAAGAAACTGAGGTGCTCGAGATCGGTCACGCCGCTATGAAGAGAGTCTTCGATACAAACCCCGACCTGGTCGAATCCCTCAGCTTTATCATGGCCGAACGCCGCCAGGGTTTGGCCTCGCCGACCGGCTCCGACGATACCAACCAGCACACCTCCGCCGGGATTCTGTCCTCTATTAAGAGATTCTTTGGTCTTTAGCCACAAAAAGGCACAGAAGCCACAAAAGAAGGTTTACGTGTCTGTTTGTGGGCCTTTTGTGCCTTTTTCTGGCCGTATTCTTGGAGTTGACAATTAGACACTCAACCTTTATTATCAGGGCACGCTCATAGCCGAGCGATACAAGGAATAGTTAGGAGGAAAGACCCATGACTATTGTTCGCTACGACCCATTTCGTGACCTGCGAACTTTGCAAGAGGAAGTAAATCGCCTGTTCTCGACCAATCTTACACGTGCCTTCGACGATGAAGGCATTGGCCGTGGCGCCTGGGCGCCCAGCGTCGACATCTACGAGAACAAGGACCATATCGTGCTTGAGGCCGAGCTCCCTGGAATGAAACAGGAAGACTTCGATCTCTCAATCGAGAACAATGTCATTACCCTCCGCGGTGAGCGAAGGTTTGAAAAGACAGACGAGACGGATAACTACCATCGCGTGGAGCGCTCGTATGGCGCCTTCACCCGTTCTTTCACTCTGCCGCAGACCGTTTCCGCAGAGGGAGCAACCGCTGAATACAACAATGGCGTGTTGCGCGTGACGTTGCCGAAGAAAGAGGAGACCAAGGCCCGCCGCATTCAAGTGAGCGGGACCACTGGCGGTTCTCAGCAGAAGACGATCGACACTACAGCCGAGTCCGGAAAAGCAAAAGAAGCAACTAGCGGGCGCTAAGTCTTTGCTGGATCGGTAAAACACCGGGCGGGCTCGTTCGTAGTTTGGGATACGAAGATCGAGCCCGTTCGACTCTTTTTAGTTTGGTGATATGCGTTTAGATAAGTTCACCCTACGGGGACAGGAAGCAATTCAATCGGCGATCGAACTGGCTGAAAAAAACCAGCCCCAACAGGTCGAGCCGGAGCATTTGCTCGTCGCGATGCTCGAGCAGCCTGAAGGTATTGTCAGACCGATTCTCGGCAAGCTCGGCACTAACGTCGCGGTCGTGCTCAACGACACGCAGGCGGCAGTCGCGCGTTTTCCGCGCGTGCAGGGCGGGCAACAGTATTTCAGTTCGCGCTTGAGCCAGGTGTTTACGGTCGCGCAGAAGCAGGCGGACCAGATGCAGGACGAGTTTATCTCCACCGAGCATCTGCTGCTGGCAATTGTTGACGAGAAGGACGGCGACGCCGGCAAGATCCTGCGCCAGCACGGCGTAATAAAAGAAGATCTGTTCAAAGTGATCGAACAGATGCGTGGCGGTTCACGCATCACTGACCAAAACGCCGAACAGAACTACCAGGCGCTTTCAAAATATGCACGCGATCTGACGGAACAGGCGCGCAAGGGAAAACTCGATCCGGTAATCGGTCGCGACGACGAGATACGTCGCACGATTCAAGTGCTTTCACGAAGAACAAAAAACAACCCGGTTTTGATTGGCGAGCCCGGCGTCGGTAAGACTGCGATCGTGGAAGGACTCGCGCAACGCATCGTGTCCGGCGACGTGCCTGAGACACTGCGTAACAAACGACTGGTCGCACTCGATCTCGGCTCGATGCTCGCGGGCGCGAAGTATCGCGGTGAGTTTGAAGACCGGCTAAAAGCAGTTCTCAAAGAGATCGAGAACGCGCAGGGACAAATCATTCTCTTCATCGACGAGCTACACACACTCGTCGGCGCGGGCGCTGCGGAAGGCGCAATCGATGCGTCAAACATGTTGAAGCCGGCACTCGCGCGGGGTGAGCTGAGATGCGTGGGCGCCACAACTCTCGCTGAATACCAGAAACACATCGAGAAAGATGCCGCACTCGAACGTCGCTTTCAACAGGTCTACGTCGGCGAGCCGACTGTCGAAGATACGATCGCGATCCTGCGAGGTTTGAAGGAACGCTACGAGGTCCATCACGGTGTTCGCATCAAAGACTCCGCGATCGTAGCCGCATCGACACTCTCGAATCGCTACATCACCGATCGTTTTCTGCCTGACAAAGCAATCGACCTGATAGACGAAGCCGCGTCGCGACTAAGAATCGAGATCGATTCTCTGCCCCAGGAGATCGATCAACTCGAACGCGAGATCATCCAGCTCGAGATCGAGCGGCAGGCACTGCAACGCGAGGAGGACGAAAAGTCGAAGGCGCGTTTGAAAGAGATCGAACAGCGCATCGCCGACTTAAAAGAAAAATCTTCGGGTATGAAGGCGAAGTGGCAATCGGAAAAAGAAGCCATTGATCACATTCGCAGCGCGAAAGCTGAGCTCGAGCAACTACGTTTTCAACTGGACCAGGCGCGCAACAACGGAGAACTCGGCCGCGCGTCTGAGATTCAGTACGGCAAGATTCCGGAGCTCGAACGCAAGCTCAAAGTCGAGCAGGACAAGCTCTCGAACTTTCAACAAGACGGCGTGATGTTGAAAGAAGAAGTTGACGAAGAAGACGTCGCCGAAGTTGTCGCCAAGTGGACCGGCATCCCTGTTTCGCGAATGCTCGAAGGCGAGATGCAGAAGCTGGTGACGATGGAGACTCGTCTCGGTGATCGTGTGATTGGTCAGGAAGAAGCACTGGCCGCGGTCTCCAACGCTGTGCGACGTGCTCGCGCCGGTTTGCAGGATCCGAATCGTCCAATCGGTTCGTTCATCTTTCTTGGTCCAACCGGTGTTGGTAAAACTGAGACTGCTCGCGCACTCGCGGAGTTTTTGTTTGACGACGAGCGGGCGATGATCCGTCTCGACATGTCCGAGTACATGGAGAAGCACGCGGTCGCGCGCATGATCGGCGCGCCTCCAGGTTACGTCGGTTACGACGAAGGCGGTCAGCTCACGGAAGCTGTGCGACGCCGGCCTTACTCAGTCGTCCTTTTCGACGAGATCGAGAAGGCACACCCGGATGTTTTCAACGTGCTGCTCCAGATCCTTGATGACGGGCGGCTCACGGATTCAAAGGGCCGAACAGTCGATTTCAAGAACACGGTTCTGATCATGACTTCAAACCTCGGCTCGCGTGAGATCCAGGCGGCAGAGGGCGACGAGAAACAGGTTCGTGAAGCTGTCATCCAGGAACTGCGGCTGCACTTCAAACCGGAGTTTCTGAATCGTATCGACGACATCGTCGTCTTCCACCAGCTCTCGCAGGAGCAGATTGGCAAGATTATCGACGTGCAACTCGAACGCTTGAAGTCGATGCTCGCAGACCGCAATGTGACGCTCGTGGTCGAACCTTCCGCTCGCGAACTGCTGATGCGCGAAGGTTACGATCCGACCTACGGTGCGCGACCACTTAAGCGCGCTATTCAGTCGCTGATCCAAAACCCGCTCGCAGTGAAACTGCTCCAGGGTGAAATCATCCCGGGACAAACTGTGCGCGTATCGGCGAGCGGCGACACGATGGAATTCAAGACTGACGCGGCATACGCAACCGCGTAATTGGAGAAAGCAAGCATGTCACAACAATGGAATCCGTTGCAGGATTTGATGGTCCTCCAGGATCGAATGAACCGTCTGTTTGAAGACGCCACTCAGCGTCGCAGTCAGCCTGGTACGGACGATGAGTTTGAGCGCGCCGACTGGACCCCTGCCGCGGACATCTACGAAACTGATTCAGGGTACATGATAGCGATGGACGTGCCGGGCATCGATCGCGAGGCGCTCGAGATCGACATCGACGATAGTCGCTTGATCGTAAAAGGAACGCGTGCGATCGTCGACTCAAAGCAACATCGCTATGAAAGACCGCGAGGAAAATTCGTGCGCACGTTCAGCGTTCCGGGTTCAGTCGATCAAGCCAAGATCGGGGCTGAATACAAAGACGGCGTTTTGCAGATTCGCCTGCCGAAGCGTACTGAGCAAAAGCCAAAGAGAATCGATATCAAGATTGGGTAACAAGGATGATGGATAAAGAAGCGAACGAACTACGGGTGACGGATCGACGGCGCGTTTATCTCGACGACGACAGTGCGGAACGCGTAAACGCTGAGAACGAGCAGCCAAACCTCAAACCGAGTTACGTTGAAGAACTCGAGGCACGCACGAAAGCCGCCGAGCGACAGGTGCAGGAAGTACAATCACGTTTCGATCAGTTGCGTCAGCAACTACAGCGTGAGACTGATGAGACGCGACAACGTCTCAATCGTTCAGCCGATGAGCGTGCAACTGCGGAGAAGGCGAAGTTCATTTCGATGTTGCTGCCGGTGATGGACGATCTGAACCGGGCCATGAACGCTGCTTCCGAAGGTGCGCCGCGCGACGCGATACTCGAAGGCATTCGCAGCATCGCCACCAGCTTTCAATCGGCGTTGACGAATGCGGGAGTTGAGCCCATCGAGTCGGTTGGTGAAGAGTTCAATCCCGAGTTGCACGAAGCGGTCGACACTGAAGTGACTGGGGGCGAGATGGACGGAAAGGTGACGGAGGAATATAGTCGCGGGTTCCGTATGGGCGATCGTTTGCTGCGTCCCGCGCGCGTTAAAGTCGGGCGTGCCGAGCACGCCAGACAGGAATCTGTGTAATCTGTGAATAACGGATAAGGAGAGAAAAGAGTGCCGGCAAAAGAATTGAAGTTTAAAGAAGAAGCGCGCAACGCGATGCTTCAGGGTGTGGACGTGCTCGCGAATGCAGTGCGCGTGACGTTGGGACCAAAGGGCCGCAACGTTGTGCTCGGTAAAAAGTTTGGCGCGCCCGTAATAACTAAAGATGGTGTGACAGTCGCCAAAGAGATCGAGCTCAAGAACAAGTACGAAAACATGGGCGCACAGATGGTTCGCGAAGTCGCCGTAAAAACCAATGACAAAGCCGGCGACGGTACCACCACCGCAACAGTTCTCGCCCAGGCAATCTATCGCGAAGGCGTGAAGAACGTGACCGCCGGCGCGAATCCGATGTCGTTGCAGCGCGGTATTCAGTTGGCTACCGATCAAGTCGTCGCTGAACTGGCGCGCATGTCGAAGAAGGTCAAGAGCAAGGACGAACTGACTAACGTCGCGACAGTTTCGGCCAACAACGATCGCCACATCGGTGAGTTGATTTCCGAAGCGATGGACCGAGTCGGAAAAGACGGCGTTGTCACAGTTGAAGAATCGAAGACTTTGCTAACCGAGCTCGACATCGTCGAGGGAATGCAATTCGATCGCGGTTACTCGTCGCCATATTTCGTGACAAATACCGATCGCATGGAGGCGATTCTCGAAGAGCCTTACATCCTGCTTTACGAGAAGAAGATCGCGAACATGCGTGACCTGCTACCCGTTCTCGAACAAACGGCCGGCGCAGGACGTGCTTTACTCATCGTCGCCGAAGATATCGAGGGCGATGCGCTCGCGACACTCGTTGTGAATCGCCTGCGCGGAACGATCAAAGTATGCGCAGTGAAAGCCCCGGCGTTTGGCGATCGCCGCAAAGCGATTCTCGAAGATCTCGCGATCCTGACGGGTGGAAGAGTCATCACTGAAGATCTCGGTATCAAACTCGAAAACGTAACGCTCGAAGATCTCGGAACTGCGAAGCGAGTGATTGTAGATAAAGAAACGACGACGATCGTCGAGGGCGGCGGCGAAAGCAAAGCCGTGCAAGGTCGCGTCGCTACCATTCGCGCACAGATTGAAGAATCGACGTCTGACTACGATCGCGAAAAGCTTCAGGAGCGACTCGCGAAACTCGCGGGTGGCGTCGCTGTAGTCAAAGTCGGCGCGCCGACCGAAACCGCAATGAAAGAAATCAAGATGCGAGTCGAGGACGCTTTGAACGCGACTAAAGCCGCGGCCGAGGAAGGCGTTGTCGTCGGCGGTGGCGTTGCCTTGCTCCGCGCAGCCAGGGTGCTCGATAAAGATGGCGACTATTCAGATCCCGACGTTCGCACGGGAATAAAGATCGTGCGTCGAGCGTTGCAGGAACCAGTGCGGCGCATCGCTGAAAACGCGGGCGCTGAAGGTGCGGTGGTTGTTGGTGAAATCGAACAGTTGAAGGGCAACAAAGGTTACAACGCCGTCACCGGTCAATTTGAAGATCTCTCCGCAGCAGGAATTATCGATCCAACAAAGGTTGTGCGCACTGCATTGCAGAACGCAGCATCGATCGCTGGATTGTTGTTAACCACTGACGCTGCTGTAACCGACGCTCCTGAACCAAAGAAGAACTCCCCGCCTATGCCTGGAGGCGACGATTACGATTATTAGGCCCTCTGCGGTCTCTGCGTAACTCTGCGATCTCTGCGTTCAAAAGTATCTATAAACGCAGAGGTACGCAGAGGTACGCAGACACCGCCGAGATGGCCGCAAATTTGCATCAAAACGCGCGCCAGGATTGTTATTGCATTGAAACGCAACGGCGCTTATGCTGACGACATCCAAGTCTAACAACTTGGATACGGTCAAGTTGTTTGAAAGTTGTAAACAGATATGGTTGACCTAGGTTCATACAAAGATAAATTTGGCGATAGCGGTCAGCGCATTCTCGAACATGCGCTGAACGAATCACGCCGTCGTGACCAGAACTTCGTATCGGTCGAACACATACTTCAGGCCCTGACGATTGAAGAGCCTGATATGTTCAACTCCGCGATGCGCGAGTTGTCGCTCGATCCGGTTGTGGTCAAGATGGCTATTGAAAAAAGACTAACTAACAGCCGGCAGCAACACGTCGGTAAAGGATTTCGCATCGGCCCTGACACCACTGACCTGTTTAAGCGGGCCATGGAACGAGCGAGAACTCAGGGTCGCAAAACAATCGAAGCAACAGATATTTTTGAAGCCTTGAGCAGCCACGACGGTATGTTCGTGGACGTTTTGAGAAACATGGGCGCGAGCCCTGAAGCGGTGCAGGAAAATGTACGGGCCCAGGTGCAAAAGCGCGAACAGGAAGAAGAACAGAATCGAAAGAAGTTTGAACTTCCGCCTTATCTAAAACACTTTGGAGTCTCACTTAACAGGCTCGCACGAGCCGATAAGATCCCGCCCACAATCGGACGAGAAAAAGAGATTCAGCAAATCATCGAGATCCTCTGTCACCGTGAACGGGCCAACTCGCCCATGCTTGTTGGTGAACCCGGCGTCGGTAAGACTGCGGTTATCGAAGGGCTCGCGCGGCTGATCGAATTGGAACCTGAAAAAGTTCCAGCGCGTCTGCGTGCGTCGCACATCGTGCAACTTCAGATGGGCGGCATCGTTGCCGGCACTATGCTGCGCGGTATGTTTGAAGAACGAATTAAGGGCATCATTGACGAAGTCAAAGAACGGGACAACCTGATTCTGTTCATCGACGAAGCACACACGATCATCGGCGCGGGCGCGGCACTCGGAACGTCTTCGGACGCTGCCAACATGTTCAAGTCGGCACTGGCTCGTGGTGAGATGCGCATCATCGGCGCGACTACTCTTTCCGAGTACAAGGAGTACATCGCCGACGACGAGGCACTCG
>DATEWS010000307.1:0-7167 GCA_035257785.1 Pyrinomonadaceae bacterium | reverse complement strand
CCGCACCGCCAGCCTGCTCGATCTTTTGTCGAGCACTTTTTGTAAACCGGTGCGCCGAAACACGCAGCGGTTTCGAGACTTCGCCGTTGCCGAGCACAACGACGTCGTGCTTCGCTTTCTTGATCAAACCGCGCTCGTGCAGAACCTCAGGAGTGATCTCTTCGTCGGCATTGAAGTGCTGATCGAGAGCGGCGAGACTGATCTCGAGCCACTGCTTCTTGAAGATGTTAGTGAAACCACGCTTTGGCAGACGGCGGTGCAAAGGCATCTGGCCGCCTTCGAAACCAATCTTGCGCGAATAACCCGAGCGAGACTTCTGTCCCTTCTCACCGCGACCCGCGGTCTTGCCCAAACCCGAGCCTGGTCCACGTCCGACACGTTTCTTTTTGTGGGTCGAACCCTTTGCCGGTTTGAGGCTGTTCAAACTGATCGCCATTATCAAACTCCGTATTTTCATCCACAGATTTACACAGATTTCTTTTCTGTGAATCTGTGTAATCTGTGGATAAGTCTATTACTCAACTATCCGCAACAAGTGCGGCACCTTCGCCACCGCCCCACGCATCGCGTCCGTGTCGGGACGCTCGACGACCTGGTTGAGCTTTCGCAAGCCCAGACTACGCACGATTGTCTTGTGCGTCTTCGGCGAAGCAATAAAGCTGCGATAGTACTCGATGCGAATCTTGCCTGCGGTGGTTTCTTGGTCAGCGGCTTTACGCGACATAACTTTACATCTCCTCAACTTGCTTGCCACGCAAGCGAGCCAGTTCCATCGGGTCCTTCATGCGCAACAGCGCGTCGAAAGTCGCTCGCACAACGTTGTGCGGATTCGTCGAACCCAAAACCTTCGTGCGCACGTCTTTAACACCAACTGCCTGCATCACCGCACGCACTGCGCCGCCGGCGATAACGCCCGTCCCTTCCGAAGCGGGTTTAACCAGCACACGACCGGCGCCGTACTCACCAATCAACTGGTGCGGCAACGTGTTGTTGATTAACGGAACGCGAATCAAATTCTTCTTCGCTGACTCGACTCCCTTTTTGATCGCGAGCGGCACTTCGCGCGCCTTGCCGGTTCCAAAACCAACGTGGCCACCTTCATCACCAACCACCACGAGCGCTGCGAACGAGAGGTTCTTACCGCCCTTGACGACCTTGGTCACGCGATTGATAGAGATCACCTGATCTTTCAAATCGAGCCCTTGCGCGGGAATGCGTTGCTTGGGTTGTCTCATAGTCTATTCTTTACTTTTCTTCTTTGACTTCTTCTCGGTTGGCTGCTCTGGTTCCGCTGCCGGCTGTTCTGCTTCCGGTTCGGCAACCGCTTCGTTCTTGTTCAGTCCCGCGGCGCGCGCGGCATCGGTCAACGCCTTGATACGTCCGTGATAAAGATAGCCGCCGCGATCGAAGACGACCTGCTCGATACCCTTGGCCAGCGCACGCTCGGCGATCGTTTGCCCGATACGTCGTGCGGCTTCCAGATTGCCACCGCTTCCAGCGCGCAAATCTTTCTCCGTAGTTGACGCGGAGACAAGCGTCTGCCCCTTGCGATCGTCGATCACCTGCGCGTAGATGTGATTCAGACTGCGATAGATCGCGAGCCGGGGACGCTCCGTATCGCCCTTAACCTTGCGACGAATCCGCGAATGAATCGCCGTTCGAATTTCTGCTCTATTGGTGTTTGCCATAGCCTATTTGCCCGTCTTGCCAGGTTTCAACTTGATCGGCACATCCGCGTATCGCACGCCTTTGCCCTTATAAGCATCGGGCTTGCGCAGCTTGTGCATCTCGGCCGCCACCTGGCCCAGCTTCTGCTTGTCAATACTCGTCAGCGTCAAAGTGGTTTGATACTGCTGAATGCTGCCCTTGGTCGTCAGACGTTCAGCCTTCGCTTCAACTTCGGGCGGCAGAGGAAACTCGATCGGATGCGAGTAACCGAGTGAGAAGACGATCTTCTTGCCCTGCACGTCAGCCTTGTAACCCACACCAACCACATCCATTTGCTTGCTGAAGCCAGTCGTCACGCCCACGATGGCATTGTTTGCCAGCGCGCGTGCGAGACCGTGCAGCGCAGCCTGCTCGTCGGAGGTGCGTTCAGCTTTTAACTCCTCGCCCTCGAGTTTGAAACTGATCCCGTTGGGAATCGGAGTCTTGAGCGTGCCCTTTGGTCCTTTGACTTCGAGTTCGCGTTCGTGAACGGTGACCGTCACGCCTTTCGGCACCGCGATTACTTTTTTTCCAATTCGTGACATGTTCGTTTTTCCGTATTGGCCGAATTAGTAAATCTGCGCCAACAGTTCGCCGCCGATGTTTTCGCGGCGCGCGGCCTTGCCGCTCATCAACCCGCGTGACGTCGAAACGATATTGATGCCATAGCCGCCTAGCACTTTCGGGATCTCACTCGAACCGACATAGACGCGGCGCCCGGGAGTCGAAACACGCTGCAAGTGCGTGATCGAAGACGTGCCGCGCGCGTCATAACGCAGGAAGATGCGCACGGTGCGCTTCAGCCCTTCGCCCTTGATGACGAAGTTGTTGATGTAGCCCTCTTCCTTCAGAATGCGGGCAATCTCAAGTTTGAGCTTTGAAGCCGGAATATCAACTCGCGAATGCTTCGCCGCAATGGCGTTGCGGATTCGCGTCAACATATCGGCAATAGGATCAGTCATGAAGTAACTCCGTTGGTTATCAATTACCAGCTCGACTTAACCACGCCAGGGATCTGTCCCTGTAGCGCCAACTCCCGAAAACAGATGCGGCACAGGTTGAACTTCCGCAAGTAACCTCGCGGCCGTCCGCAGCGTTTGCATCGAGTGTAGGCGCGCGACGAAAACTTCGGTCTGCGTGCCGCCTTCGCAATTAATGATTTCTTCGCCATATCGTTCTTCTATCTGTGTAATCCGCGGTTAAGTCCTGAACGGCATTCCAAGCCCCTTCAAAAGCGCTCGTGCCTGCTCGTCATTTCGCGCGGTAGTTACGATCGAGATATTCATTCCGCGCAGCTTGTCGACCTTGTTGAAATCGATCTCCGGGAAGATGAGTTGCTCGCGGATTCCGATCGTGTAGTTACCGCGACCATCGAAAGCTTTCGGCGAAACACCGCGAAAGTCACGCACACGCGGCAGTGCCACTGAAACCAATCGATCGAGAAACTCATACATGCGATCACCGCGCAGCGTCACCACCACACCAATCGGCATGCCCTGCCTCAACTTGAACGAAGCAATCGACTTCTTCGCTTTCGTGATCACCGGCTTCTGACCGGTTATCGCGCGCAGTTCATCGGCGGCGGTGTCGAGTATCTTCGCGTTCGCGATGGCCTCGCCCATGCCCATGTTGATTACGACCTTCTCGATGCGCGGCACAGCCATCGGATTGCTGATGCTAAATTCCTTCGCAATCTGCGGCGCTACGTCCTTTTGATATCGCTCTTTTAACCTGGCCATTTCCGATCCTCTTTAGCGTCCTATTGCGTGACCACTGGAAGCCGCGACTCGCGTCTTCGAACCATCACTCTCTTTCTCGTACCGCACCCGCGTGGGCTTGCCTGACTGCGGATCGATCAACTGCACGTTCGAGATGTCGATAAACGATTCCTTATCGACAATGCCGCCACCACGATTCGCCTGCGGATTCGCTTTCTGGTGGCGCTTGATCATGCCCGCGCCTTCGACTTTCACTTTGCCTTCGCCCGGCAACACTTCCAGCACGCGTCCGCGCTTGCCTTTGTCGCGCCCGGCAATAATCGCCACCTGGTCGTTCTTCCTGATCTTCGAGCGCTTTGTTCCTGCCATTTGTTAAATCACCTCCGGCGCGAGCGAAACAATCTTCATGAAGTTCTTATCGCGCAGCTCGCGCGCTACTGGTCCAAAAACGCGCGTGCCAATCGGCGTGCCGTCTTCTTTAATCAACACGGCGGCGTTCTGATCAAATCTCACGTACGTGCCGTCAGCGCGGCGCACTTCCTTGCGCGTACGCACAATCACCGCATCCTGAACGGTTCCCTTTTTAATCGTGCCGTCGGGAGAGGCCTCTTTGACCGTTACCTTGATTCGATCTCCCAGGCTGGCAATCTTTCCGGTGGAGCCGCCAATCGGCATAATCATCTCCACGCGGCGCGCCCCCGAATTGTCAGCAACCTCCAGGGAGGTTTGCATCTGGATCACTTTGAGTTACCTCCGGCTCTCGCGGCGAAGCCTACTTCGCTGCTTTCTGAACTATCTCAATCACACGCCAACGCTTACGCGCCGAAAGTGGACGCGTCTCCACAATTCGCACCTTGTCGCCAACCGTCGCACCCAGCTCGTCGTGGGCCATAAACTTCGACGTGCGGCGCACGTAACGACGATACTTGGGATGCCGGACCAGGCGGTCCACCCGCACTACCACAGTCTTCTGCATCTTGTCAGAAGCGACGGTGCCAACCTTCTGCGAACGATTCGCGCGGGATTCTTTGGCTACCGGTGCTGCGGGCGCGTTTGCGCTTTCAGTATTTTCTTGATTCTCCATATCTCTCTCGCTCTATACAGGTCCTATAAGACCTATCTCTGTCTCGCGATCGTCTCGATCCTGGCCAGCGCTTTCTTCTCCTGGCGGATGCGCTTGATCGCGTCAACCTCACCCAGGGCCAGCTTAAAGTTCAAACGGAAAAGCGATTCGCGCAGGCGTGCTGCTTCGGCGCGCAGCTCGTCCTCACCCATATCGCGATATTTCTCGATCTCCTCGCGTCGTTTCATTGCTAGATCGCGCCCCCTTCCTGATCAGCGCGCGTCACAAACTTGGTCTTGATCGGAAGCTTCTGCGCCGCGAGTCGCATTGCATCGCGCGCTGTCGTCTCGTCAACACCTTCGATCTCGTAAAGGATTCGACCCGGCTTGACCACGGCTACCCAGTACTCAGGCGCGCCCTTGCCTTTGCCCATACGTGTTTCGGCGGGCTTCTTCGTCACCGGCTTGTCGGGAAACATGCGAATCCAAATCTTGCCGCCGCGTTTGATGTGGCGCGTCATGGCAATACGCGCTGCTTCAATCTGACGATCGGTGATCCACGCGGGCTCCAGACTCTTGAGCCCATACTCACCGAAGCTGATCTCGCTGCCACGCGTGGCCACGCCGGTCATGCGTCCGCGCATCTGCTTACGGTGCTTAACTTTCTTCGGCATCAACATGATTAATGCGTCCTATCCGTGTTATCCGTGTTCCTACTGGTTATCGCCGCGAGGTCGTCTGCCGTCAGATCCACCTTCGCGTTCGCGTCTCGTGCGCGGGCGTCGTTCACGTTCGCCGACGCGAGTCTCGTTGATCGGATCCGAACCGGTGCCACGCGCCATCGCCGCTTTCGGATCGAGAATCTCGCCGCGATAAATCCAAACCTTCACGCCGATCTGGCCAAACGTCGTCTGCGCTTCAGCGAGACCGTAATCGATATCAGCGCGCAGCGTGTGCAGCGGAAGCTGTCCTTGCAAATGCCACTCACTGCGAGCGATTTCAGCGCCATTCAAACGACCACTGACCTTCACCTTGATCCCCTGCGCGCCAAATCGCAGCGACTCTTCCACTGCTTTTCTCATCGCGCGACGAAACGCGATGCGCTTCTCCAGCTGCGCGGCGATCTTCTCGGCCTGAAGCTGTGCATTCAGCTCAGGCTTGTGGATCTCCTGGATCGACACGAGCACTTCCCGGCCCGTCTTCGACGACAGATCGCTCTTCAACTTGTCGATCTCAGCGCCCTTGCGTCCGATGATGATGCCCGGTCGCGAGGTGTAGATGATGATCTTCAGCCGGTTCGCGGCCCGCTCGATATCGACGTGCGACACACCTGCACCCGCAAAGCGCTGCTTGAGATCTCGTTTCAACCTCAGATCTTCCAGCAGGAACTCGCCGAACTGTTTCTTCGCAAACCAGTGCGAGTGCCAGTCTTTGTTGTAGCCGAGTCGAAAACCGTATGGATGAACTTTTTGACCCACAATCTTCTCCAATAATAAGTGCTTACTCTTCGGCCTCTTTGTTCGGGGCCTTCTTCTTTGAAGCCTTCTTCGTTGCCGGCTTTTCGGCAGCGGCTTCGGGCTCTTCCTTCTTCGCCGCGCGTTTCGCACGCGGTGCTGCGACTGCGCCGCCACGTTTGCGACGTTTACTCTCGGCCAGCTTTGCCGGCTTTGCTTCCGTAGTCTCTTCCGGCTTCGCGCCCTTTGCTGCCGGTCGCGCATCGTTGCTCAACGAAATCGTCACGTGACAGAAATGTCGCTGCTCGCGATACGCGCGTCCCTGCGGCGCCGGTCGAACGCGACGACGGTTCTTTGTTGGTCCACGATCGACAAACGCTGTTCTGACCCAAAGTTCGTCCGGATCGATTGAGACGTTTGCTTTCTCGGCGGCTTCGTTCGCATTCGCGATCGCCGAGCGCATGCACTTCTCAATACTGCTGGCGGCGCGCTTCTTGGAAAAGCGCAGGATCGCCAGCGCCTGGTTAACGTCTTTACCGCGAATCATGTCGACGACCAGCCGCGCCTTCTGGGCCGACCCCTGCAAATATCTTGCACTCGCTGTTGCTTCCATCTCTGTTCCTTATCCGCGGTTATCCACAACTAGCCCGCGTTAATCCGTGTTACTTAGCCGGCGGCGCTGATGCGACCTTGCTTGCCTTTTCGACCTTCGTGCCCGAGTGGCCCTTGAACGTTCGCGTCGGCGCAAACTCACCGAGCTTGTGGCCCACCATGTTTTCCGTCACGTAGATTGGCAGGTGACGTTTGCCGTTGTGGACGCCGAACGTGAGTCCGACCATGTCGGGCGTGATCGTCGAGCGGCGCGACCAGGTCTTGATTACGGGCGGACGCTGTCCACCCGAGCGGGCCTTCTCAACAGCCTTCGTGATGCCCTTATCGATAAACGGTCCCTTTTTAACTGAACGAGCCATTACTTAGTTCTCCGATCCTTGAGGATCATCTTCTGCGTGCGCTTGTTGCTGCGCGTCTTGTAACCGCGTGTCGGCTGGCCCCACGGCGTCACCGGATTACGTCCGCCGGAGGTCTTGCCCTCGCCGCCGCCGTGCGGGTGGTCCACCGGGTTCATCGCCACACCACGAACCTTCGGACGCAAACCTTTCCAACGCGAACGACCGGCTTTACCAAGCGAGACATTCTCGTGTTCGATGTTTCCGACCTGGCCCACG
>DATEWS010000306.1:0-14709 GCA_035257785.1 Pyrinomonadaceae bacterium | reverse complement strand
TCGATGCGACGTGGCAAGCCGTAACGATTATCGAGATCCTGGCGCGCGAGGCTGAGTGCGTAATCGAGAATCGCATCGGCGAGGTTCGACAACTCTTCCATCGTCTCGACGAGAGTTTGCGAGCGGCGAATGTCGTGCAGGTAAGTGCGCAGCAACTCGCGGCGACGAAAGCGCGCGAACAACACCTGTGAATTTAAAGATGAGTTTGTGAGTGCGAAACGAGCGAGTGCTTCTTTTAGCTCGTCGCACGTTCTCACACGCGGATCGGCGCGTTCGCGTGAGAGCCACGGAAGGTATTCCGGATTCTGCTCGAGCGTAGTGGCGAGCAGCGGGCTCCACGCCGCCAGCGCGAGCACGTCCGCCAGTAGTGCAGGTTGTTTGAGTAGTTGCTGATAGGAACGTTCGTTCTCTTTTCTCAGCCGTTCGAGGGCACGTTCGGCGGCCTGCTGATCCGGCAAATCACGAAATAGAGACTCTACCTGCACGCGCACATATTAAGGCAATTCTGTAATTGAGAGACACTCTGCGGCCCTCAGCGGCCCTCTGCGTCCTCTGCGTTAAAGAATTTTTCTCGACGCAGAGATCGCAGAGGACCGCAGAGGGCCACAGAAAGGAAACTGCCTGGTTTTAGACGTCGTAATACAAACTAAACTCGAGCGGATGTGGACGCATGCGCAGCGCGGTGATCTCACGCTCTCGCTTGTAACGAATCCAGCGCTCGATCAATTGCGGACTGAACACGTCGCCCTTCAACAAGAAATCGTGATCGGCTTCCAGTGCCTTCAACGAATCATCCAGCGAACCCGGCAACGTCGGCACGTCCTTCAACTCTTCCGGTGAAAGATCATAGATGTCCTTCTCGAGTGGTTCACCCGGATCGATCCGGTTCTGAACGCCGTCGAGACCCGCAAGCAACATCGCCGAAAACGCGAGGTAAGCGTTGCACGACGGATCGGGCGGACGAAACTCGAGTCGCTTCAGTTTCGGATTCGTCGAGAACATCGGAATACGAATCGCCGCCGAACGATTGCGAGCGGAATACGCAAGGTTCACCGGCGCTTCGAAACCCGGCACAAGTCGTTTGTAGCTGTTCGTAGTCGGCGCAGCAAACGCAACGATCGCAGCGGCGTGCTTCAACAAGCCGCCGATGTAGAAGCGTGCGAGGTCGGAGAGTCCGGCATATCCGTCACCGGAAAACAACGGTTTCTCACCCTTCCACAGCGATTGGTGACAGTGCATTCCCGAACCGTTATCGCCATACAACGGCTTCGGCATAAACGTCGCTGTTTTTCCAAACTGGTGTGCAGTATTGCGAACTACATATTTGAATATTTGAAGATTGTCGGCCGTTCCCAACATCGTGGAATAGCGAAAATCGATTTCACACTGGCCCGCAGTGGCGACTTCGTGATGGTGACATTCGACAGTGACGCCACACTTGCCCAAAGTGAGCGAGATTTCGGACCGCAGGTCGATCAGTGAATCGATTGGCGCGCAGGGGACATAACCCTCTTTGGGGCGAATACGATTACCGAGATTGGAGCCGGCAAACTCGTTTGCATCGCGGCCACTGTTCCAGTGTCCCTCATCCGAATCGATAGTGAAACCCGATGAATTTTGGTCGTTATGGAACTTGACCGAATCGAATACAAAAAACTCGGCTTCGGGACCGAAGTAAGCAGTGTCGGCGAGACCGGTAAATTTCAGGTAACTCTCGGCGCGTTGTGCGACCGAACGTGGATCGAAGGCGTAGCCTTCTTTCGTGATCGGATCGACGGCACTGCCGATTAAGCAGAGTGTCGGTTGTTCCGCGAACGGATCCATCCAGAAGCGAGTGGCGTCGGGCACGAGCAACATGTCTGATTCGTGAATCGCAGCCCAGCCACGAATCGAAGACGCGTCGAAGCCGAAGCCGTCTTCAAATTGATCCTCTCCAAGTTCAGCGATCGGAAAGGTAAGGTGTTGCCAGGAGCCGGGTAGATCCGTGAAGCGAACGGAAACAAACTTGGCGCCCTGGTCGGTAGCGTATTTCAAGACAGTCTTAGGGTTCATTTGATCTCCTGAAAGATTAAGGGAGTGTTGGGGGTGCTCTTCGCCCCGGCGTGGTCTGTCGTGCGAAGTAAATCGGCGTGCTCAACGACTTTGAGAAAACAGTCGTGCGGCATTGAAGGACGGTTCGTAAAAAACCGTGATTATAGTTGGCATCTGAACAAAGTCAAGGGCTGAGCCGCGGATTTCCACGAATTAACGCGGATAGAATTTTTTATATCCGCGTACATTTGTGAAAATCCGCGGCTAAACCCGCAGTTTTGCTGACGTTATGAAACAAAAAAGTTATAGACCGCAACGGCCTTTTTCTGTTACATTGCGCGGCTAAAGCGTTCCACCCAACAACAACTCCGCAACTCGAACCGGAAAATGTACATCTGTGTTTCAGCTAAGGAATTCATGTTGTTCAAGTCGTACTTTCGAATGCAGGAGACCGCTAATTGACCACGGCAATCGAGCAAACGCTCGAAACTTATGGAATCGAAAACTGGGGCGCTGGCTACTTTGATGTAAACCGCAAGGGAAACCTTATCGTCCGTCCCGTCGAGGGAGATCCTCGGTCCGCGGACCTCAAAGAGATCATTGATGACCTTGCCAAACGAGGCATTACCACGCCCGTACTGCTGCGGTTTCCGCAGCTCGTTGCCGCGCAAGTAAGAAAGCTTCAGCGCGCGTTTAGCCGCTCGATCCGGGAGTTTGAGTACCAGGGCGCGCACATGTGTGTTTACCCGATGAAGGTAAACCAGCAGCGAGCGGTAGTTGAGGAGTACCTGCGCGAAGGCTCTCGTTACGACTTCGGCCTCGAAGCCGGTTCGAAGGCGGAACTCTACGCCGCGCTCGCGCTCGAACAACCGGGCGACAGCCTGCTCGTACTCAACGGTTTTAAGGACCAGGAGTTTATCGAGCTCGCGTTTGCGGGCGCGAAGGTGGGAAAGAAAGTCGTGATCGTGATCGAGAAATTGAACGAACTCGATCACGTGCTCAACGTTGTCGAGCGTCACGAAGGCGCCCTGCCGATGCTCGGCATGCGCGTCAAGCTCTACTCGAAAGGCTCCGGTCGCTGGGAAAAGTCAGGTGGCGAGGCCGCGAAGTTTGGTTTGACTACAACCGAGCTGCTCGAAGTGATCCGGCGTCTCGAAGAAGCCGATCGCATGGACATGCTCAAACTGCTCCACTTCCACATCGGCTCACAACTGACCGATATCAAACGCATCAAGAATGCGATGAAGGAAGCGGCACGCGTCTACGCGAAGGTCTACCAAATGAAAGTGCCGATCGAGCTGCTCGACGTCGGTGGCGGCATGGCGGTGGACTACGATGGCTCGAAGACTGCTTTCGACTCCTCGGCAAACTACACCGCGCAGGAGTTTGCCAACGACGTTATCTATACCATCAAGCAGGTTTGCGACGACGAGAACGTTCCGCATCCGACGATCATCCAGGAGTCAGGACGTTTTCTCGCTGCCTATCACGCGATTCTGGTGACGAACGTTCTCGACGAGATTGAAACAGTTGTTGAAGACATCACGCCAATCGAGATCGGCGAAGACGATCCGCAGGTCGTGATCGAGCTCGGCGACTTGCGCGAGTCAATCACCGTAAAGAACTATCGCGAGTACTATCACGATGCGCTGGAACATCGCGAAGAGTTGTTTACGCTCTTCAATCTCGGCTTGATTTCGCTTGAAGATCGCGCCAAGGGCGAAGTGCTTTTCTGGGATGTTTGCGAGCGCGCAGATAAATACGCGCAGCAGGCAAAGTACGTATCCGAAGAGTTTGGCGACCTGCGCCGGCTACTGTGCGCGAAGTATCTGACGAACTTTTCAGTGTTTCGCTCGGTGCCGGATCACTGGGCCCTGGACCAACTCTTTCCGATCGTTCCGATTCACCATCTGAACAAAACGCCGACGGAATACGCCACACTCTGTGACATCACCTGCGACTCAGACGGCATCGTCGATAAGTTTGTCGACCTCCACGATGTCAAACCGGTGCTGGAACTTCATGCTCTCAATCCGGATGAGCCCTATTACCTGGCCTTCATGCTGGTGGGCGCTTACCAGGAGGCGATGGGAAACAATCACAACCTCTTCGGCGCGCCGCATGAGGCCCACATACACATCGATGAAGAGGGTTTTCTGATCAAGAAAGTCATCAAGGGCACGACGGTAGGCGCGGCGGTGGAGCGAGCGCGTTACGAGCGCAGTCTTTTGCACGATAGTTTCCGACGTTTGATTAATCGACGCGTGAAGGATGGCGAGATGAGCGAGGCCGAAGGCGCGGAGTTGGCCCAGTTCTACGAGTCACGTTACGAGGCTTATACCTATCTGGCTGTGAACGGAGTGAAGTCACGTTCGCGGCGTCGCACTGATTATTAAAATGTAATACCAGCAATACAAATCGAACGTTCAATCCGAGAGGTTGACAACCTGCATGGTCACTCAACGTAAACCAAAAGCATCGAAGTATTTGACCACTCCCACGCGTCCAGTCCAGGTGGATCGCGATCGTTCGGTGGCCGGACTGCTCGAGAAGATGGAAGGCACAGGCTTTGGAGGCCGGCAACTCGCCGAGGCGCATCGCATCTGGCTCGATATGCTGGGCGACAACACGACGATCATGGTGGCCGCTTCCGGAGCGTTGATACCTGCGGGCATGCGGCGTTTGCTGGCGTACGTGATCAAGAACCGTTTTGTTGATGTCCTCGTGCTTTCAGGTTCGTTGCTGTTCCACGATCTACACGAAACACTCGGTCGCTATCACTTCCAGGCTCACCCAAGCATGACCGACGCGGAGTTGGAATCGGCGCAGATCAGTCGCATGTGGGATCTGCTCGCTAGTGACGAAGAGTATCGTGAAGCGAAGGAATGGATCGGTGGTTTTACGAATCAACTCGATCAAACGCGCTCGTATTCAGTGCGTGAGTTTTTGCATCTACTCGGTCGTGAGCTCGCGGAGATCGCGTCGGAAGACGGCGTGCTGACTTCAGCTTACAAAGCGAAGGTGCCGATTTTCTGTCCCGCGATGGCTGATAGCGGTCTCGCAGTCGGTATTGCGGGAGCGCGATTCGAGAAGAAGAATAATTTCATGTTCGACATCGTTCAGGATGTGCTCGACATGATGAACGTGATGGTGAATGCGCGGGTGTCGGGCATTCTCAATCTCGGTGGTGGGACGACGAAGAGTTTTATTCAACAGGCGACGCTGTCGAATTTCCTGCAGAAGGAACATCATCACGGGCACAAGTATGCGATTCAAATCTCGACGGACGCTCCGCACCCGGGCGGTAGATCGAATGCAGTGTCGTTTGATGAGGGATTGATCTATGGCAAATTGGCGCGTGGCGCGCACACTGCCTACGTCCCGTGTGACGCGACGATCGCGTTGCCGATCCTAATCACGTCGCTTTCGCAAACCGCGGCAAAGTACATGAAGGGACGTAAGAAACCGAACTTCACCTTCGGGAAGGAACTAATCGTCGAAGCCCCATAGAAGATTACTCACGCAGCGGCGCAACGGCGCAACGAAAACCATAAGGAACTTTACTTAGAGATCGGCACGCGTTGCGCCGCTGCGCCGCTGCGTGAGAAATTCCGTTGAGCGTACATCGCTTTGTCGGCCTGTTCGATCGCCTGGCCCAGGTCGGTCAGTGACGTAAATCCCGCCACCCCGAATGACACTGAGACCGTAACCTGCATCCCCATCCAGCGGTCGCAGTTCTCTTCGAGAATCTTATTCAGCTTCTCCATGCGCCGGCTCGCTTCAGGCTGTGGCAACTTGAACATCAATACGAGAAATTCATCACCACCCCAGCGAAACAGCATGTCGTCCGCGCGCACGAGCGAACGCATCGCGCTTGCAACCGCACGAATCGCTTTGTCACCTACCGTATGGCCCAACGTGTCGTTGATCGGTTTCAGGTTGTCGATATCGAGCACGGCAACGCTTCCCGAACTCGCGCATTCCTCACCGGACTCGGGCCTCCGCAGTAACGAATGAAAAGCATGACGATTCAGAGCCTCGGTCAACGGGTCCATCTGGACCAGCAACTCGAGCTTGTCTCGCGCGTGAAGTAGTTTTCTGTTCGCCCTCTCTACTTCGCTACGCACGCCTTCCATCAACACCATGACCGTGCCGAAGCCGAGCAGGATTTCAAACAGCAGATCGAACACCGATGTGTACTGCAAATAACTCAACGGAATCATTATTCCCCAGAGTCCTTTGCGCGCTGCAAACACGGGGACGTAGTGAAGAAAACCTATGGCGAGTAAAAACAGTGCCACTGACATCACCTGGATTCCGGGAGTCTTGTGTTCAGTGCGAGTGCGTAGCCGCAACGTGGCGTACGAAACCATGAACAGCACAGACAAAACGCCGGCGTGGACCATGAACAGGTCGTTGAAGTCGCGCGAAACGTACGGCAGCGCGAGCGACATCGTAACGGCTGGAATCAGGTAGTAGCTGTGCTTCCTGTTTAGCGATGCGCCCATCACCTGGCTGCGACAACCGGCGATGAAGAGCAGCGCGAACAGGTATTCGCCAAAAAAGTAAGCGGAGTAAAAGAGCGGCTGCTTTCCGGCAAGGCGAAATCCGATGAACAAGCTCAGCAGCGCGGCTGAAAGACTGGCCCACGACGCAGTCCAGTACCTGAGAGCATTGCTCTTGATGGAAGACCGCATGAAGTTTGAAAGTAGCGTGATTAGGAGGACACCGACGCACTGGATAGCCAGGCCGACATTCGAATCCATAAACTGGGACCTCGTTAGGAGAACGAGAGCAGGAGAGCTTCTGGGCGGTAGGATCGAATCTGCGCGGGTAAGAAGACCTACCGGAATTGATAATAGCCGACGAGAGGATAGGAGGCCAAGAGTTTTCTTAAAAGGGGCAGAGGCAGCAATCGGGAGCAGGTTAAATCCTGCCCCTGCCCAGCGCTCCTGCACCTGATCTTACGTTAACCACTGCAACACTTCTTCTTCGCTACCGCTGCGTGTCCCGCCGACCACATGAATGAAATACTCCTCGAGCGAGACTGGTCCCTCTCCATCACCTTCGAGACGTATTCCCTTGCGCAAGTCGTTCAACGACCCGGAGGCGAGTAGTTTGCCCTGCGCGATGATGGCAATATCAGTGCAAAGCCGCTCGACGATCTCCAGCACGTGAGAAGTAAGAAACACTGTCAAACCTCTCGCCGTGAGTCGCGAGAGAAGGTCTTTCAGCGTTCGTGAAGCGATCGCGTCAACGCCCTCAAACGGTTCGTCTAGAAACAAAATCTCGGGTCGATGGATCAGCGCGCACGCGAGTGACAGCTTTTTCTTCATCCCGTGGGAGTATTCGACGATCAGTTTGCGTGGCTCTTCCTGGAGTTCCATCAGGTCGAGCAGTTCTTTCGAACGTTGCACGATCTCTTCTTTGCCAAGCCCATACATTCGTCCGGTGAACGACAACATCTCAGCCCCTGTCAGGCGTTCGAAGAGATTGAGATCTTCAGGCACGACGCCGATGAGTCGTTTAACTTGCATCGCATGCGTTGAGATATCCAGCCCGAGAACGTGCAACGTGCCGCTCGTCGGCGCGAGCAGGCCAGTGAGCATCTTGATGGTGGTTGATTTGCCGGCGCCGTTTGGACCAAGAAAGCCAAAGAAGCTGCCGCGATTCACGTGCAGGTTCAGATGATCGACGGCGACAAAATCACCGAATTGCTTGACTAACTGGGAGGTTTCGACCGCGTTTGCTGACATGAGCCACAGATTAACGCGGAATTACGCGGATAGGAAATTACCCGCGTAGAAGAGCTTTAGCATCGTCAGCGCGCACGAATGGCGCGAACTGGCGATGAGTGCTCATGAGGAAAGCGTTGGAACTCGCCTGAAGCGCGTTGCCATGCGTTGCAGCAAGACGCACGAAACGTCCAAACGGCGTCCAGCCACAGTAATAGCCGTCTTTCAAACTGATGAGGACGTCGGCGGTGTGTTTCACGCGTGGGGTAAAGAGCGATTTGTAGATGTTCGGCAGCGCATTCGGATAACGATGACCGGCAGTTTGCTCGAACCAAACTTCTTCAGTCGCGAAGCCGTCGTCAAAAGTACTTAACTCGAGTGGATCGCCGCCAGCCATCACATATCGGTAACTCTCGGTAGCCGGGTCGTATTCAATTCGCGCGCGGCCGCGTTCGCTTTCGATCACGACATCAGCAGCATCTTTGTAAATAGCGAAATCGATACCCGTGACTTCCGCACTCGCCACTGCAATCTCAGGAATCTGATCGGCGTTGTCACAATAAATCGCAGCGTAACTGCACAGACCAAACGCAGGAATCACAACTCGAAAACCGCGGCGTTGCAGAGTTGAAGCAAGATTGGCCCGACGGTTCTCTTCGAGATTCATACCGTGATCTGAAAACATCACGATCTCAATGTCGTCGTAGCAATACTGCTGGATCTCGCGCAGGATCTTGTCGAGCGATTCGAGCGCAATCGCGAGTCGCTCCGGACCTTGTGCGTGAAGCAGACCATCAGTCGCTTTGAGAAACGCAAAGTAATCGCGATTTTGCGGCGCAGTGCGGAACCGTTCGCGGAAGCGCTGCATGTCGGCACGCCAGATCTTCTCCGGCGCAACATAGATCAGGAACTCAAACGGCAGCGGTTCCTGGTAGTCGAGATCGTCCATGTAAGACGACGGGATCTTATCGGGCGTGCGACGGCCGAGATATTTCCTGATCCCGCCGCGCAGCTCTCGCGCTCCGCGATCGAAGTACAAACTTTCATAGCCTGCGGGCGGCGAAGCACCGAGCATCGCTGACAGCGCGACATTCGTCATCGTCGGGAATGGTGAGAGCAGGCGTGTCGGCGCGCCGAAGGTGTCAAACAAGCCGCGACTTTTCTCCTGCTCGATCAGTTTGTGTGGAACGCCGTCGAGACAGAGCAGCAGGCGGCGTGGACGTGTGTGATTGGAATCCATGGTGTTGGTGGCAGGAGCAGTGTCCAGGTGCAGGTGCCCCTGTTTGCTGCTCCTGCTCCTGTCTTTTACTGTTCCGCGTCAGGCTTGGCGAACTGGTCCGCTTTGTACGCCTGGCGCAACCCCTTTTTCGCTTCATCGTGCGCGTCGTAAACGTTCGGACGCGCTAACACTTCCTTGTACTGGGCCAACGCTTCATCGCGTTTGCCGGCGACGTCGTACGAGCGCGCGGCAAAAAGATGAGCCATCGTGATCAAACCCGCTTCAGCATGGTCCACCTTCGTTGCTGCCAAAAACTCCTTCGCCGCTCGGTCGTTGTAACCGGCGATCAGCAACGCTTCACCGTATTTGAAATGAATCAGGTCGAGGGCACGCGAGGCGGAATCGCGCACGTTTCGATCGCGCAGCACCTCGTCGAACGTGGCGAACGCTTCTTTCTCAGACTGCACTGCGCCCGCAGTGTCCTTCGCTTTGCGTTTGACTCCAGCGAGCGACACGAGCGCGTCCGCAGTTTCCAAACGCAGCAGGTAGTTGCGTGGGTACTTCGCGCTCAGTTCACGCGTCAGCTTGACGACATCTTCGAAACGCTTTTCGCGCGTGTAAAGCAGTATCAAAACAGTCTTCGCATCGTCTTGCGACCAGCGGCCTTCTTTCGCAACCTGCTCGAGTAGCGCGAGGCCACGCTTTTTCGAACCGCGAAAACCAGTCGCGCCTGCAAGGATCTTGACGGGCAGCGGCAAGGAGCCGACAACGTACTCGTAAAGTCCGATTGTTATTTGCGCATCGATGTACTTCGGGTCGAGTTTCAAAACCTCGCGATGATGATCGACAGCGTCGTTGCCGTCGCGTAGCGCCGCGAAGTGACGGCGTTCGACAGCTTCTTCAAACGAGGCTTTTAGTCCTTCAGTGTTGGCGAGGAAATCGAGTGCTTCGATGTTCTTCGGTTCCTGTTTGAGTTTCGCTTCCGCGAGCCGTCTGGCTTCACGCGTGAGATTGCGAAACTCAGTCACGATCTTCGGATCGACTTTGTCGTCGCCGTTTGTGTAAAACGATTCGGAACTGTAAAGCGAAACCTGCAAGCGTCGCGACTCATAAAGCGTCTTGATCCAGAGACGCGCCGCGAGCAGTTGATAACCCCCGGGATGACTTGGGTAGAGACGAACGATCTCTCTGAAGTCTCGTTCTGCTTTGTCGTAGTCGATATTGTAGAGCGCGTCGAGCCCGCTGCGCCGCAGCTCCTCAAACTTCGTGCGCTCCGTATCAGTTAACCATGGCTGCTGTGCGAATGCGCATAGCGCGGTAGCCAGCAGTAAAATAAAAGCTCCGAAATACTTCACTCAAACCTCCAATAAGCCACGGATAACACGGAAACATCCCGATTTTAAATCCGTCTAATCCGCGGTAAATGACTCCATATACTTCACGCCCGATCCGGTATTAAAAAGGACCACTCGATCACTGCTCTTCACGTCACCCGAATCAATCAACTTCCTGAGTGCCGGTAAACACGCCGCGCCTTCCGGCGCACAAAACACTCCTTCAGCCGAACCAATCTCACGCGTCGCCGCGATCAACTCTTCATCCGTCACTGCGATCGCCGTCCCACCGGATTCGCGCAACGCATCCAATATCAAAAAGTCACCAATCGCCTTCGGCACCCGCAGCCCCGACGCCGTTGTCGCCGCATTCGGAAATTCATCCGCGAATCGCTTCCCTTCTTCAAACGCGCGCACGATCGGCGCGCAACCTGCTGCTTGCACAGTTACCATTCGCGGCCGCTTACTTCCGATCCAACCCATGCGCTCCATCTCGTCAAACGCTTTCCACATTCCTATCAAACCCGTGCCGCCCCCGGTGGGATAAATGATCACGTCCGGCAATTCCCAGTTCAGTTGTTCGGCAAGTTCGTACCCGAGCGTCTTCTTGCCTTCGACTCGATAAGGTTCCTTCAAAGTGGAAACGTCGAACCAGCCTTCAGCTTCTTTGCGCCTGCCAACCTCTGCGCCGCAGTCAGTGATCAACCCATCCATCAACGTAACGTGCGCGCCGGTTTGTTCACACTCGACAACGTTTGCGCGCGGCGTGTCGCGCGGCATAAAGATAAATGCTTCGAGACCGGCGCGAGCTGCGTAAGCTGCCAGGGCCCCCGCCGCATTTCCCGCTGACGGAACGGCGAGCTTCGCTGCGCCCAGCTCCTTCGCCATCGAAACCGCGGCAGCCATTCCGCGCGCTTTGAAACTCTGCGTCGGGTTTTGCGATTCGTCTTTAATGTAAAGCTCGCGAACTCCAACGCTCTCGCCCAAACGTGACGCAGGGAGTAGCGGCGTCCAACCTTCACCTAACGAGACGATATTTGCGTCGTCATCAACCGGGAGCACCTCGCGATAGCGCCAAAGGTCGGCGCGTCTGGACGCAAGCGATTCCTTCGTCAAAGACTTCTTCACGCCATCCAGGTCGTAGCGCACCAGCAAAGGTTTACCGCAGGCACGGCATAGGTTGAGCAACCGACGTGCCTCGTGTTCCTGGCCACAAAGCCCGCATTCTAAATGGGTAACGTTCATGAATTGGTTTCCTCGAGTTGGATTGGTGCAAAAAAACGCTTGCACTCGGATAGTTTTGCACACAGACAAACGCGGATGAAAATACGGATCGAGGCTCCGTTTTCATCCGCGTTCAGCTATGGCTGTTAAATAAGGCTCAGTGGTCGTGGCCGCTGTTGCCATCGATCTGGCTGCGGATCTCGCCACCCGGCCAGCGGGTGCTGTGAACATTTACATACGTGGCACCGGCACGAATCGCGGCGATCAGTTCGTCAAGTTCGCCGGCACTAATGCCACGCTCGTTTGCCAGGTTCGTGACATCTACTGCGGTGATGGTGCCTGAAATCGTCGCAGGTGGCGCCGGACAGGGTTGAGTCCCGGCGGGACCATTTCCGAGATTGGTGCAAAGGAACACGCTGATAGGACCAGTCACCGACTTTTGCCCAAAATGGATATGAGCCTGTTGGACAGCACCTTCGAGATCGGAATAGCTCAGCTCCCAGTCGATTCGCGATTCATCATTGCTGATACGCGCCGTAAAGGTTCCGTTTCCGGTCGTCGAAACTGCGCCGCCCGCGTTGCCAGGAGCCGCGGTTTCCTCATATCCAGTTAGGATCTCACTGATTTTTTTGAAGCCGCCCTGTGCGAGAACGACGGCCGTGGCCGACACCAACGCAATCACTGCAATAGACACTCCTAGTCTTCGCATCCTTTTCACCTCCAAGTTTCTGTTGTAGCTAAATGGGGCGCGCATAATATCACGATGCCGAGAAAAGAGGAACGCAATCGGGCAGAAGTCGCCTTTTGCGTTCTGAGCGGTCTTCCTTTAACTTGTCAGTCTTTATGGCGATAAGTTTCCTGGCTCTCGATCTCGACGGGACTCTGCTGGATTCTCGTGGAAATATCTCTGAACGCAATCGCCTCGCAATCGATAACGCACGCGAACACGGCGTGCACGTGGCGCTCGTAACCGGCCGGCGATTTCGCGATTCGCGTCCGATAGCTTTGGAACTCGGTCTTGATATTCCGTTGATCTCACATAACGGTGCGCTGACCAAACATGCCGCGACGCTGCAAACGGTTTCAGTGCTGCCGTTGCCACTCGACGCCGCGCGCAAAGCGTTGCAAGTCGGTCGCGAAGCGGGCGCAGACGCACTCTTGAGTGACGATCACGAAGGCCTCGGCGTACTCGTTTACGATCACCTTCGCGGTGAAAACACTGCCGCTCACAAATACGTTTCCTGGGCGCGTCGCATTCACGGTAAAGAAGAAGGCGGCGCTGCAGTGCAACAGGTTGCGTCACTCGAAGACTACCTCGACCATGAACCGATCCATCTCGCGTTTTCGGGCACTTGCAACGAGATGGACCAACTGGAAGAAACTCTCAAGAGTGAACTTGGTTCCACAGTCAAGGTTCTCGGAACAAAGTATCTCGAACAGGATTTCACGTTGCTTGACGTACTTAATCCAGCGGCGTCAAAAGGCGCTGGAGTCGCAGCCGCCGCCGCGGAGTTAGGCGTCGCTCGCGAAGAGATCATGGCGATTGGCGACAACTACAACGATCTCGAGATGCTGCTTTTCGCGAGCACCGGTGTAGTGATGGCGAATGCACCGCCGAGTCTGCGGGAGATTGCGGGGCTGCATCCGACTGCGTCCAACCGCGAAGATGGTGTGGCGCTCGCGATCGAGCAGTTCATATTGAACCGGCCGGAGTTAATCAATCAGTAAGGAGAAGAAATGGCAAACCGAACCGCAGTAATTCAAACAAACAAGGGGACGATTCGAGTTGAGCTTTTGCAGTCGGATGCGCCCAAAACGACTGAAAATTTCATCACGCTCGCGGAGCGTGGTTACTACGATGGGATTATTTTTCACCGCGTGATTAATGGTTTCATGATCCAGGGTGGAGACCCGACCGGAACCGGACGTGGCGGCGAGTCGGCGTGGGGCGGACGCTTCAACGACGAGATCGATCCGAAATCAGACGTTTACAAGCGCGGTTATAAAGCGGGCACGATGGCAATGGCGAATGCTGGTCCAAACACGAATGGATCGCAGTTTTTCATCATGCACGTTGATTACCCGTTGCCGCCGCTTTACACAATCTTTGGTCGAGTGACTGAGGGGCAGGACGTGGTTAATTCGATCGCGACAACGCCCACTCGCAGTGAGCGTCCGGTGTCGGAAGTGAAGATGGAGAAAGTGACAATCGAGTAACACGGATGACGCGGATATAAAATCCGATTTATCCGCGTAATCCGTGGTTAAAGTGGTTTCGCGCCGTGACCGATGCGCGGGGATGTTCGAATCGCATCGGTCACATATTTCTTTGCAGCGCTGACTGATTCTTCGAGAGTCATTCCCTTGCCAAGACACGCAGCGATCGCAGCCGAGAGTGTGCAGCCGGAGCCGTGTACTTCGCCGACGTCAAGATACTCACTACGAAACTCAGTAAACGTTCCTTCACTAAGCAAAAGATCCAACGCCACCCCGTTTAAACTCCGGTGACCGCCTTTTACGAGCACTGCGCGGGCGCCGAGCGTGTGAATCGCTGCTGCTGCGCGACGCATGTCTGATTCAGACTGGATCGAAAGGCCGGTGAGTTTTTCGGCTTCGGGAATGTTAGGCGTCACGATTCGCGCGAGCGGAAACAGTTTCGTCTTGAGTATTTGAAACGCTTCATCATCGATCAGAACGTCGCCTGAAGTCGCGACGACCACAGGATCGACAACCGGCGCCGGCAAATTCTCTTGCGCGAATAATCGCGCGACTTCAGCGACGATCTCAGCCGTCGGTAACATGCCTGTCTTCGCGGCAGCCACAGTTAGATCCTGAACGATCGGTTGCACCTGGGAGCGCAGAATCGCAGCAGTCTGATGTTCGGCGCCAAACACGCCGGTCGTGTTTTGAAACGTGATCGACGTCAGCGCCGCCGCCGGAAAACAACCGAGCGCAGCGATCGTCTTGATGTCGGCAACAATCCCCGCGCCGCCCGAAGGATCAAGCCCAGCTATTGTCAGTACAACTGTCATCGCCTAAGTGTTCAAACAAACTAATGCCCGCAACGCCACTCGCGCCTGCATCAACGCACGCCGCGAAATTCTCGCGCGTGATGCCGCCAATCGCGAGCACCGGAAACTCACCGAGCTCGCTCGTAACCTCGCGC
>DATEWS010000305.1:0-6414 GCA_035257785.1 Pyrinomonadaceae bacterium | reverse complement strand
CTAACCGACGACATCTTTGGTTCGTTACGGCTATGGCAAGATGTCAACCACAATGGTATCTCGGAGTCCGGAGAGTTGTTTGCACTTCAGTCGCTGAACATCGCAACATTGGAGTTGTCGTACAAGACATCCAGGTATACCGACCCATACGGAAACGAGTTTCGTTACCGAGCGAAGATCAAGGATACAAAAGGGGCACAGATCGGTCGCTGGATGTGGGACGTGTTCTTCGTTCGAACTCTCTGAGTCCGATCATTATTTGAATAGACCAGACTTGTAAGTGTGAAGATTGTCGCTCACTCTATCGTTGTAACGATCCTTGTCACGACCGTGGTTGCGGGCGCGTGGCGTGTCGGGGAAGGTCCGAGTAAGACGCTCGTATTCAATGGGACCGTTACCTCGATAAGACCGATCGATCACCCGCTGGCACGTTGGCTCGTCACCGTGAAGATCACGAAGGTTATCTCAGGGGACTTTTCTGGTTCGACGTTCCAGTTCGCCGTTCACAGTCCAGCGCAGTCCGGCTTGGTAAAGGGTCGTTCCTATACCATCGACGCGGTATGGAAAGACCATGGCTACATCGTCGACGAGAACCAGTGGCGACGACCAGGCCGGAAGCGTTGAAACGCATCCTTTCTCATTCTCAACAAGGAGATACTCACCATGCCGACTAAACTCAATACCTATTTCCAGACATTCAAGACAGATCACCTGGGCCAGATCTTCATGACGGGCATCCTCGATGTGCAACCCTATAACAAAGTAAACATCGAGATTATTCAGTGGCCTCACGCGCCGGTCAGTATGTCGGTCTCATGCACGATGGGAAAACTAAGTGGGGCAACGCTGGGCCAAGTCGTTGCTCAGTTTCCGCTGGGAACCGCAGGCATCATACACACGTTCGAAGTGGTTGGGCCTGAGTTCAGCGTGATACTGACTGGTGGGACCCCGAATACCGACGTGCCCATACAAGCATGGATCTTTTTTCACTGAGCTAAATAGTCGCAAGAAACGGGAACTAATGCGTTCTTTAACCGTCTAACAAATTAACTCCTATGAGACGGACTCTTCTAAGAATCGCGATTTTTATGCTGACCTTCGCTGCCGGTGTCGGAGTTTCGCTCGGCTGGCAACTGTATCAGTGGTCACTGGTTCCGTATGAGGTTAGCCCAACTTGTTGCAAGACGGTCGCGGTTGTGGAGACGCTGCGAATCATGAGGCCGTCCCAAATCACGATAGTTGGCGGCATGGATGCTTGCGGAGCCGAGGCCAATTATCACACCATGGAACTGTCTGACGGCACGCGAATATCGCAAAGTTGTGAAAGCTTGTCTTCTCCGTTAGCTGCCGCACGCGCTCTAAAAACAAGAGTAGCTAACGCCGAGATCGTAGAACATTCTGAAGAACGGGATGAACAGGGCCGAATAATCGGCCAGAAGATCTTAATCACGAGTCCGCGCGTTATGAAGTTAACCATCCACGGAAAAAGTCTTTGCGTTATCGAAGCTGCGTCAATAGAACACCTGCGGTTATATGAAGCCGGTGCCCTTCACTATTCATCGCTCAATAACGAGTAAACGGCGAAGGTATGCTTAGGCGCATGTTGCGTTTTTTGGTCGCCCTTGTTTTTATCTCGTGCTGCCTGTGTCCGACGCCGACCAACGCACAATGTTCTCAACCCGACCGTGAAACGCTGATGAAACAGGCTCAAGACAGGCAATTTACACTTAGGCGCGTGACGTTTGTCGGTCTCACCTACACACCGGACGAAAAAATGCGAAGTCAAATGCGGGACTTTAACGAAGGAGATATTTTCTCTCGCGCGAAGTTAATCAAGACTCTGCGAAAGATGAATAGATTCCGCAGCGACATCTATCCAGTACGATTGACCGATCTCAAGCTTGAGTTGAATGAAGATGACAAAACGGTCGATATGACCATTTGCTTCCGTCCAAAACGTCGCTAAAACGGTTCGTCACATTTCGCATCCAGTATTCGCGGCAGAGCGTAAGATTAGCGCATGCGAATCGTCCTCGGCATGGTTGCGGTCGGTTTGTTGCTGGTCGAGTCGGGCAATATAGCTAAACTCGCGCGAAAGACCGCGAACGTCGCACCTGTCACAACCTCAACAACCGAAAAAGCGCGAGTCGATTTCGAAACGCAACTCAAACCCATCTTCAAGTCGAAATGCATGCCCTGCCACTTCAGCGGCGGACAGATGTACGATCGTCTACCATTCGATAAGCCGGAGACCATCCGAAAACTCGGCACCAAACTGTTTACCCGCATCAAGGAAGAGAACGACCGCCGCCTGATCGAAGACTTTCTCGCCCAAACACCATAAGTTTCATGGAAAACTTTTGGTGTGTGTTAATTTCTCTCCTGAATGACAACAAAATCTAACCTCCCCCAAATGGTTGCGATCGGACTGGTCCTGCTGCTGGTTGTCGTGTTGCTGCATGCCGAAGGTCGCATGTTTATTTGCACGTGCGGGCACTTTGCAGTCTGGACCAGCGATACGTGCAGCTCGAATACGTCGCAGCAGTTGCTCGATCCATACAGCTTTACACACGTGCTCCACGGATTTTTATTCTTCTGGCTGATTGCGCTGTTGTTCAGGCGGATGAATTCCAGCTGGCAGCTTTCGCTGGCGCTGTTGCTTGAAGGCGCGTGGGAAGTTTTTGAGAACACGCGCTTCGTGATCGATAAGTATCGTACCGAAACGGCTGCACTTGGTTATACGGGCGATACGATCGTGAACTCACTTGGCGACCTGACGTGCGCGTTCGTGGGGTTCATAGTTGCGCGCAAACTCGGACTGCGCCGGTCGTTGATTGTCTTCGTGGTAGTGGAAATAGTTTTGATTGTTTGGATTCGCGATAGTTTGTTGTTACAGATTTTGATGTTGGTGCGACCAGTCGAAGCGATCAAGATATGGCAGATATGCGTTCAGCCATGAAGCCATGACGGATTAGTTCCTGGCTGTTGGCGGCACGACCACGTGGTTGTTCAGATCTCGCAACGCCGCGAGATTGTTATCGCGGAACTCCACCACATCTTTCCCCACCTGCATCTGAGCCGATTGGGCCGTCGCGATCTTCTTAAATGTCGCGTAGGGAATCGTTGCTTCCAATGTCTCGACTTTCGTGTCCCACGAGCCGGGGGCATTTGTGTTCACTGGACTCATGCGACCAAGCTTCAATGTTTCGGTGTCAGTCACGAACGACAGGTTTCTTTGCTCGGGCGCGTGGAAGTGGATCCAGTCTTTGTTCTCAAAGACGACTTGAAGCGTGACGTGGTGAACGGCATTGAGCTGCTGCCCTGGACAGTGCAACGTGACTTCAATGCTCACGCAAGCGTCTTTAAACTTATCTTTGAGACCATCGCAATTGACTTTCATCTTGCGCAGTCTCATGACGGTTTCATAGTTAAAGCCGTCGTACTTCGTCTCGATCTTGCCGCCATGTTTCAGGGGTTGATCTTGCGGCTTTACTCCGGCGGGTTGAAACAACAGCACCGTACAGCAGCCCAAAACAAGCAGGATGTTCTTCATGTCGCTTCTCCAAATAGTCGATAGATTGCCGGGGCTGAAGTGAAGAATTGGGGCGAACCGTCGAGGCGGTCTCACAGGCAACATAGCGAAGTCGCGGATGGCGTGTCAACGAATTTGTTCTTTGTGCTTGGTGCTTGGTACTTTGTAGCCTACAAGCTACAAAAACCGAGGACAATCCGATGACATCTTCTCTTTCCGACGCCTCTCTCACTGATCTGACCGAGCCTTTGCGGCAGGCGAACGAGGAATTCAGTCGCCATTACCCCGGTGAGACCGGTCGCAGGCAACCGGTGCACACAGTTTATGGCGGTGCGCATCTGTTTAAGTCTGACTCCGCGAAACGACTCGGCTCCCTTGCGCGACGTTCGCTCGATCAATTTGCGCCCGACTTTCTGACGTTTGCGCGCGCGCTCGACCTGCCGGGCGCGAGCGCGCTTCCCGAAGATTACGATGAAGCCAACGAACTGGTTACGCTTTTGAAAACGGAGCCGGAGCAGGCACGCAAAGAGCAGAAGTCGGCGTGGCTCGCTTATACGATCTATCGCCGAGTGGTCGAGAAACTTCAGCGCGAACCGGTTGAAGACTTTCGCATCGACTTTGAAGACGGTTATGGCAATCGTCCTGACGACGAGGAAGATGGTCACGCCGTTTCAGCGGCAGCGGAAGCCGCCGAGGGAAATAAAAACGGAACGTTGCCGCCCTTCATCGGCATTCGCATCAAGCCGTTCAATGAAGAGTTGCGCGCGCGCAGTTTTCGCACGCTCGATATTTTTGTTTCGACTCTGCTGGAGTTGAGCAAAGGTCGTTTACCGCAAAACTTCGTCGTTACGTTGCCCAAGATCACGATCCCCGAACAAGTTTCGACGCTCGCAGCGCTGCTCTCGCAACTCGAAAAGCAAACTGGTATCAAGGAAGGTAGTTTGAAGTTTGAGATGATGATCGAGACGACCCAGTCGATCATCAATCATCGTGGACAGATCAATCTGCCGTTGTTGCTTGCTGCGGGTGAAGGACGCTGTGTCGCTGCGCACTTTGGTACGTACGATTACACGGCCGGTTGCAACATCACTGCGGCGCACCAGCACATGCTGCATCCAGCTTGTGATTTTGCAAAGCACATGATGCAGGTGTCGTTCGCGGGCACGGGAGTCTGGCTTTCGGATGGTGCGACGAACATCATGCCGGTCGCGCCGCATCGCTTCGTCGAAGGTGGTCCACCGTTGACGGCGGAGCAGATCGAGGAGAACCGGGAAGTGGTCCATCGTGCATGGCGGCTGCACTACAGCCACATTCAGCACTCGTTGACGAATGCTTTTTATCAGGGCTGGGATCTGCATCCGGCGCAACTGCCGACACGCTATGCGGCTGTTTATGCGTTCTTCCTCGAGAGTCTCGAAGCCGCATCGGAGCGTTTGAAGAATTTCGTCGAGAAGGCTGCGAAGGCGACACTCGTTGGGGATGTCTTCGATGATGCGGCTACCGGGCAGGGATTACTCAACTATTTTCTGCGCGCGATTAATTGCGGCGCGATCACCGAGAGTGAAGCGATTCAATTGTCGGGATTGACGTTGGCTGAGTTGCACTCGGCGTCATTCGTGAAGATCCTGAAGAACCGTCAGGCGCTGTAGGTGTGGTAAACTGCTGATAACTCACAAACATCGGAGCGTTATGATCACCAAAGAAAAACCTCTCACCATCGCCGATTGGGACGCGATGCCGTATCGCGACGGGAATCGCTACGAAATAATAGAAGGAGAACTTTTTGTGTCCTGCTCACCAGGCCTCACACACGAAATAGTCTTGGCCACCCTCATTCGCCGCATTGGAAGATTCCTCGACGACAATCCTGTTGGATTAATGGTTACTGGTCCGGGGATGATCCTAAGCGATGTCAGCGGAGTCATTCCCGATGCTGTCTTTTTCCTCAATGAACAGCGGAAAAAGATTGTTAAAGACGATCGGTTGCACGCCCCTCCTGCTTTAGTGGTCGAAGTATTGTCACCCGGCTCTGCGAACATACGACGTGATCGAGTATCCAAGCTAAATCTCTACGCTAAACATGGCGTACCGGAGTATTGGATTGTAGACCCGAAGAATAAGACCTTAGAACGTTATATCAGCGAAGATTCTTCTTTAGTTTTGCAGGAGATCCTTCAAGGCGAAGACACTCTGACCATGACAGCACTTGCCGGATTCTCGTGCCCGGTGAGTGACATCTTCAAAGACATCTAAGAACATGACGTTATTGAAACTTATCACTGCAACAATTCTAACGATGGCACTACTCTCCACCACGCTGATCGGACAAAAGCCGAACGGCGGCAATTCCGACCTAGCACAGAAGATCGCGCGGTTTGCGCCGACGACGTTGACGGCGGACACTTCGAAACTCACGCCGAAAGATCGTCAGGCGCTCGACAAGATCATCGCCGCCGCGAAACTGCTCGATCCGCTGTTCCTGCGTCAGGTTTGGAGTGGCAACGATGCGCTCGAGAAGAAACTGTTAGCAGACAAGTCAGCCGCCGGACGTGAGCGTCTGCACTATTTCTACATCAACGATGGACCATGGTCTCGTCTCGACAACAACGAGCCGTTTGTCGAAGGCGTGCCACACGAAAAGCCCGCGAACGCAAACTACTACCCTGACGATATGTCCAAGGATGAGTTTAATTCATGGGTTCAAGGTCTCTCGGAAACGGACAAACAAAAAGCCACCGGCTTCTTTTATCTGATTCGACGTGGACCAGATCGAAAACTGACGATCGTTCCGTACAGCGAGGCTTACAAAGAGTATCTCGGGCCAGCCGCGGCCCTTTTGCGTGAAGCTGCCGCACTGACAACCAACGTCACGCTCAAAGACT
>DATEWS010000304.1:0-3466 GCA_035257785.1 Pyrinomonadaceae bacterium | reverse complement strand
ATAACATCGCCTACGGTAAGCCGGACGCTACGGACGCCGAGATCGAAGAAGCGGCCTCGATCGCTTTTGCCCACGAGTTCATTCGCGAACTACCTAATGGTTACGATACGATTGTCGGCGAGCGCGGCATTTTTCTTTCCGGCGGCCAACGCCAGCGGCTCGCTATCGCCCGTGCAGTTTTGGTTAATGCGCCAGTTCTGATACTGGATGAGGCTACTTCCGCACTCGACGCGGAGTCGGAGCGTCTGGTCCAACGCGCGATCGGCAACCTGGTGCGGAATCGAACCACGATCGTGATCGCACACCGGCTCTCAACCGTACGACGCGCCGATGTGATCGTCGTGATGGAGGCGGGACGGATCATCGAGATGGGAACGCACGCGGAGCTTCTGACCCAGGGCGGGCAATATCGCAAGCTTTATGAATTGCAATTTGCAGATGAGGAAGAGTTAGTAGCCCAGTAATAGGTCCTATTGGACCCATAGGACCTATTTGAATAGGACCTATTCTGAAAATTCTATGAAATCAATGACCGGATACGGCAAGGGGATGGTTGCGGGCGACGATTTCTCCGTCTCCGTCGATCTCAAGACCGTTAACAACCGCTTCCTCGATATTCATCTTCGCGTCGGCTCAGAACTCGCGTCGCTCGAACCGTCGATCAAGAAACGTATCACGTCACGCTTGACGCGTGGACGCGTTGACGTGACCGTGAGCGTGGAACGCGTAGCCCAGGTCGCTTACGAACTCAATCGCCCGCTGATCGCGGGCTACATCACTGCCCTGAAACAATTGCAGCAGGACTTCAACATTGCCGGTGAACTGGACATCAATATCCTCGCCCGCATTCCCGGCGCACTCCAGCCAGCTCGCAACGGCATCGATGAAAAAGTCATCACCGGTCTCGAACAGGCGTTGGACCAGGCACTCGACGAACTCGAGAAGATGCGCGAGCAGGAAGGCGAAGCTCTCAAAAACGAACTGCGCGATCGAGTGCGAAAGATCGAATCGCTCGTCCCTGTGATTGAATCCTCCGCCGCCGGTCTCGCAGATGCTTATCGTCTTCGTTTGCAAAAACGTATTGGCGAACTGCTGAATCGCGGTGGTCAGATCGTCGAAGTCGATCCGGTGCGTCTGGCGCAGGAAGTCGCGTATCTCGCTGATCGTAGTGACGTGAGTGAAGAGATGGTCCGTTTGCGCAGTCACCTATCGCAGTTTCAGGAAGCACTCGATGCACCGGGCGAAGCCGGCAAGATGCTTGATTTCCTTTTGCAGGAACTCAATCGTGAAGCGAATACGACTCTTTCAAAATCGACCGATCTTGTAATTAAGGAGGCGGGCTTGGCTATCAAAGCGGAGGTCGAGAAACTTCGCGAACAGGTTCAGAATGTCGAGTAGAGTGAAAGAACTGGAAACTTCCAGCACAACTAGCCAGGCCCCTGCGAGAGGCACGCTCTTCGTCGTCAGTTCACCATCGGGTGGCGGCAAAGGCACAATCATCCGCCACGTGTTGAAGGTTGTGGAGAATCTTCGCTATTCTGTCTCGTACACGACTCGCGCGCCACGTCTCGGTGAAGTCGATGGCCGCGAGTATTTCTTTGTGAATCGCGAAAATTTTGAAGAGATGGTGGCCGCGGGCGAGTTTCTCGAATGGGCCTGCGTACACGGAAATCTTTACGGTACGGCGAAGGACCAGGTCATTGAAGAGATTGGTGCGGGCGCGGACATCATTCTCGAAGTCGACGTTCAGGGCGCGGCCAGTGTGCGGCAGTTGCTGATGGATTCAGTCAGTATCTTTATCCTGCCGCCGTCATACGACGTGTTGCGGCAGCGACTGATTGCGAGAGGCACGGATTCACCTGAGGAACTCGAGCTGCGCTTGCGTAACGCGCCGGAGGAATTGCAACAGTACTCCGCTTTCGATTACGTAATCATCAACGATGAGATCGACAAGGCGGTGGGCCAGCTTGCTTCGATCATTTATGCGGAGCGGGCCCGTTGCATGCGCCAGGAAGGTCTGGTGCAGGAAGTCATCGAAAAGTTCAAAAGCAATTCAATGATAGAGTAGACGAAGGAGCAATCGAGTGGCGACGACAGAGATGGCTGAGAGTGAAGTTGACGCAAGCGGTGGGCAGCAAGTTGATTCAAAGTATCGTCTGATAATCCTCGCGGCGAAGCGCAGCAAGCAATTGCAACGCGGAGCACAGCCCAGAATTGAGATCGATCCGCAGAAACACAAACCGACGCGCATCGCGTTGGAAGAGGTGATGCGCGGCCGCGTGCATTTTGATATTAAAGACGAGGAATAACGAAACATAGGAGCAGGAGGTAATAGCAGGGCAGGAACTGCTCCTGTAAGCTGCTCCTGAAACCTGTATTCAGCGCCTCACATGCCCTTGTAATCCGGACCACCGCCGCCTTCAGGCGTAACCCAGTTGATGATCTGGTAGGGATCCATGATGTCGCACGTTTTGCAGTGCACGCAGTTGGAGAAGTTTATCTGCAACCGCCGGTGTCCATTGCCACCATCTTCAACCATTTCATAGACAGCCGCCGGACAGAACCGCTGGCACGGATTGCCGTACTCCTCCGCGCATCGAGTCGAGCAGATATTCGTGTCGAGCACGTGTAGATGGACCGGCTGATCCTCGTCATGGCCCACCGCTGCGTGATAGACGTCGGTGACTTTATTGAACGTTACTTTTCCGTCGAAGCGAAGATCTTTGTAGCGCTGCTCGAGTCGATCATCGCGGTACCCGTACGCTGACAGCTTCCTCATCTCTTCGTGACCGGCGACAGAATCGTCGCGATCGAAGATTCCCCACGCACGACCACCAGTCACAAACTGCAATCCCGCATTGATCAGTGCCGGCCAGCGGCCGTGTTTGAAGGCCGCGTGAAAGTTTCTTACCTTGCGCAACTCCGGAACGATCCAGCTTTCGTTCACTGCCTGCTCGTAGCGTTGTAACTGCTTCGCCGAGTAGTCGCGCGCTTTTAATGCCTCAAAGATCACTTCGGCTGCGAGCATGCCGCTCTTGATTGCGGAGTGAATTCCCTTCAATCGTTGCGCGTTGAGAAGACCGGCGGAGTCGCCGACGAGAAGCACGCCGTCCGCGTACATGCGCGGCATCGCGAAGTAACCACCCGCCGCAATCGTTTTCGCGCCGTAACGAATCATCTTGCCACCGTCGAGCAGACGCGCGATGTAAGGATGAGTTTTGTAGCGTTGAAACTCCGCGTGTGGATCGATCAGCGGATCCTTGTAGTCGAGTCCGGTGACGTAGCCGATGTTCAACACGCGATTCTGCATGCCGTAAATCCAGCCGCCGCCATACGTGGCTGAGTCAGACGGAAAACCGAGCGTGTGCGTCACGCGTCCGGTTGGATAACGATCGTCCGGCAGTTCCCACAACTCTTTGACGCCGAGACTATAGACTTGCGGCGCGCGACCTTCGTCGAGTCCGAG
>DATEWS010000303.1:0-2054 GCA_035257785.1 Pyrinomonadaceae bacterium | reverse complement strand
GGAGCCGCAGCAGAGGTGGGAAGTGGCTGGTTGTCCGCGCCCTTCGCCTTGCGCGCGGAGTCTACGAGATTAAACAGAAGGTCAGACGCTTCTTTCTTCTTGCCCTGTTTCTCATAAACCTTCGCGAGCCGGAGATTGGCTGTTTCGGCACTGATGGCGGCACTGTTCGACTTAGCAATCTCAGCATAAAGCTGGGCTGCTTCGTCAAGCTTGCCATCACTCTCCTTCGCCTGTGCAAGCGCGAATTTTGAGAGGGTGGCGACTTCAGTGATGTTGCTCTTCGTAAGTTCTTCGAGTTCGGACAAGGCCTTTGGACGATCGAGAACCAGTCTGTTCGAAGCAATAAAATAACGGGATTCCGTACGGTAAGGATCGCCGTATTTGGCAGCCACTTTCTCAAACTCGGCGATCGCCTTTTGGGCTCGCTCAACTTCGCTGGTAAAAGTGAGCTCGGTAGTACCGGCAACCGGCGTGGTCATAACTGGCGCCTTGGTGATTGTTATCGCCCGGCCGATAGCCTGGCGCGCTTCATCGCTCTTTTTGTTACTCCACTTAACGAACACGACGACCAGTATGCCGGCGAGCAGAACTCCGCCCAGGGCATAGAGAATCGTGCGTCCTTTGCCCTCGAGCGCGTCGCCCAGCCGGTCAAAAAAGCCCATGGTCGTGTCGCGGAACCGGTCATGCTGAAGTTCGCGCGCACGCTTTTTCTTATACTTTGCCACTTGTTTTCCTCGTGCAAGCCTGCATAGTCGGCTGCGTTCTGTTAGGTGTATGATTAGCGGAAAATGTCACTCTAATGGGGCGCGCAAAAACTTGTCAAGAAGCCTTATCCAGAGATTACACAGATGGTTTTACAGAATCCGTGTAATCTGTGTGAACGCATCTAAGACACGTATGGATTTTTTTCAAAAACCTCGGGAACAAAAAACGAGGCTTGGGTGTCTAACGAGCAGCCTGTCCGGGAATGGGCAAAAATTTACTGCTCTGATTCCGGCCCCAGGGGGTGATCAGTGAGCTACGGAGAACCAATAGTCCTCCGCGGGCAAGTGGAATTAGAGCAGGTTGCTCCGGCACCCGTAGCTGATCTGCGACCACAGGCTGAGGCCCAGTTCATTGAAAGATTAAAGCGTGGTGACGCGGCCGCCTTCGAGACCCTGGTGACCGAACGTTCGGGTGAGATCTACGGCTTGCTGTACCGGTTGACCGAGAACGTCGAGGAAGCTCGTGACTTGACTCAGGAAACGTTCCTGCGAGCGTATCAGAGCATTGGTCATTTTAGAGGCGAATCAGACCTGCGAACGTGGATCTACCGCATCGCGATCAACCAGGCACGGAATCGCTGGCGCTGGTGGCGTCGCAGGCGACGCGAAGCGACAGTTTCGATCGATGCGCCGGAAATAGGCGGGGGGCGCTTAGGTTTGGTCGCAACGCTCAAATCCAACACTGTCAGGGATCCGGAACAGGATGCGTTACTCAGTGAGCGTGAACGGGCTCTGAAAAAGGCTTTGGGCAGTTTGAAGCGAGTTTATCGGGAAGCGGTGATCTTGAGAGACATAGAAGGTTTTGCGTACGAAGAGATCGCGTCCGCACTCCGTATCAGCGTTGGAACTGTGAAGTCTCGACTGGCGCGAGGTCGCCAGGAACTCCGGCGCAAGCTGGAAGGATCTTTGTAATTGAATGTCGGATGGCTGATCCGCCCCGGCTCACGAAACTCGGTGCCAAATGGGTCGAAGTGAGAAAACGGCGGGCTCAAGGCTTCCGTAGTGGCATGAAGAGGGCGTTTTGAAAACGTGGCCAGCAACACCCGTTATGCTTCGCTCTACTCTAGCCTGAGGGGTTGACCTAGACTTGTCGGAGTTGCTTCTTTAACAACAAGGGAGCGGCCGGGGTCGATCAGCCATCCGCACCAAGGCAATTGAAATGTCTTTTATGACTTGCGAAGAAACCAGACAGTCGCTTTCGTTATATCTGGACGACTGCGTTTCCCTGCCCACTCGGGTAGCGATCGATGAGCATTTGGATCGTTGCCCGGTGTGTCGAGCAGAGGCTGC
>DATEWS010000302.1:0-8080 GCA_035257785.1 Pyrinomonadaceae bacterium | reverse complement strand
AACCACGCAAACGAATACGACGGTGATGGGTATGGCGTGATACTCGAAGTCTCTAAAATGAAAGTGTGGCTACCGCTATCGAAGTTCGACCTGAGACACTGCTTTGAGCAGGCGGCGAAGCGCGACTGGGCCACCGCGCTCGCCGCGGCACAAAGCATTGAGTCGAAGGCGTTGAGATCGCAAGCCTACATCGCAGCCTGCCGCAACGTCCTCTAGCAGTGTTTATCCGTGGCCTTGCGTGGTTAACGCTTTCGCACGCGGGACTGTGCCACTGTCCTCGTACGGCGCCGCCGCTTCCTCTGAAATTCGATAACGCAGCAACGCACCGACGCCGCCCATCCGTTCCAAACGCGTGCTGTCTTCGATGAACGTGACCTTCGCTGACGACAACACGTTCGCTCGTCTCACCAGCTCGTCTGCGACCGACCGTTGATCGAGTGATTCAGGCAAACGTTCGTCGGTTTGATAGAGCTCCAGAACTTTTCTCACTTCTTCTTCGTCGAACTGAATACTCTCCGCCTTCGCCGCTATCAGCATCTCTTCAACCTGACCATTTGATAGTGCAGCGAGCGTCTCAGGAACACCGCCGACACCGAGATCGTCAGCGCGATACTCGTTCATCAACCGCTCGACCTTCTCCATATCCGTGAGCGAATCGTACCTGCGAAACGCGGTCAGCGACTCATCAAACAACTCATGTTCCGGTGTGTTGATGCCGAGACTCAGCGCGTCGATCACTTTTTCTTGCAGCTGCTTTGGCATCTGCTCACGCAACAGCGGGATCACAGTCGCTTCGTCTCCCGCGAGTATGATCTGTTCAATACCTTCTTCGCGCACGATTCGTTCGAGCATGTCGACGACTTCCTTCGCATGCTGCAAGTGATAGTTCTGCTGGTGACGCTGGTAACGCGCCTGCGACCACCCACCAACTTTCGCGTGCTTCGTCTTGACGTTCTCAACATCCTGCCGATCGACGGCGTGACCCGCTGCAAAGACAAAAATCTGCGCGCGATTAGTGTCAGCAAGCACGACGGCATAACGCCGGTACTGATCGATGAGCCGTGCGAGTGGATAAACATGCGGTCGATCAGAAACAAACAACCGGTTCCGCTCGAACGGCGCATCGAATTGCCCCACTTCAAACCAATCCTTCGCCTTCGAGCACGCGAAGATCGCCACTCCCTCGACTGAAGCCGGAACATCGCTTTCCAAATAGCGGACGATCCTTACGAAATCTTCTTCGAGACTCAGTTGTTCGTCTGACTGGCTGTCGTAAGACTTTATGCGATTCGTTAACTGCTTCCTCACGAACGGAAGGAAATTCTGCTGTCCGTGCTGATCCGCGCGCGCGTCGAGATAAAGACTGATGACCGGCGCGTCCACCGGATCAAAATCCAAAAGTTTATCGAGCAGCTTCTCGGGCAACGTTGTTTCGGTCGATTGATTTGCGACATCTGCGTTCCGGTTTTCCATAGTGATCTCCGCGTTTTTGTTCTGTTTGCGTACGTGTCGGGCCGTCGCAGGTAATAAGAAGCACGTAGGATTCCAGACGGAGCACGAGTTGCGTTCGTTGTTGTCATGCCTACTGGAAAAGATATCGCTAAGTTAACGGCCGCTGCGGCTGGTGTATTCGTGCTCAAGTCAGTTTGGAATCAACTCACCGACTTCAATCTGCAAGGGAAGACGGTTTTAATCACTGGCGGATCGAGAGGTTTGGGTTTAGTGATGGCGCGCGAGTTTGCGCGCGAAGGAGCGCAACTCGTGCTTTGCGCACGCGACGAGACCGAGCTTCAGCGAGCGCAAACCGATGTTGAAAGCTTTGGCGCTGAAGTTATGACTGTTTCGTGCGACGTCACTAACAAACAATCAGTGACTGAGATGATCGAGCGTGTTGACAATCGTTTCGGCGGTGTGGACGTGCTTGTTAACAACGCCGGCGTGATTCAGGTCGGACCCATCGAAGTAATGACACCGGAAGATTTCGAGCTCGCGATGCGGGCGCACTTTTGGGGACCGCTCAATACGATCCTCGCTGTGTTGCCGTCGATGCGCGCGAAGAAGTCGGGACGAATAGTCAATATTAGTTCCATCGGCGGCAAGGTAAGTGTTCCCCATCTCGTACCGTACAGCGCGAGTAAGTTTGCACTTGTTGGACTGTCGAAGGGTTTGCGTACAGAGTTAATGAAGGACGGTATCAAGGTGACGACAGTGTGTCCGGGACTGATGCGCACCGGCAGTCCGCGCAATGCAGACTTCAAAGGCAAACATCATCTTGAATATGCGTGGTTCAGTATTAGTGATGCGCTGCCGCTGTTGACCGTGAGTGCGGAGACTGCGGCGAGGCAGGTCGTGCGCGCGTGCAAGCGTGGCCAGGCGGAGCTCGTGATTTCGGTGCCTGCGAAAGTTGCGGTGCTGTTTGAGTCGCTGTTTCCTGAAGCAATGTCGCAGATCCTGGCGGCGGTGAATCAACTACTGCCTGGAGCGGGTGGGGTGGGGAGTCAAACGATGAAGGGACGCGACAGTACGTCCGCGTGGTCACCGTCGTGGTTGACGACGCTTAACGAAGAGGCAGCCGTACGAAATAACGAAGTGCCGCACTGAAAATATTTCACGCAAAGGCACAAAGGGAAGACACAAAGGGCGCAAAGAAGAGTCATTCATGCTCTTTGTGTCTTTGTGTCTTCCCTTTGTGCCTTAGTGTGAAACCAAATCTCTCTTCAGAGAAATTCTACTAACTCGTAACTTTAAACGTACGCCTGCGTACAATTTCGACACCTCATTCCCACTAGACTCAACCTACCGCGGCATCATGTTTGCCATGATAGTGAAACGTGACGAAAGAGGTGCACGGACGGTTGAGAAGCAAACAGCGTGAGGATTTGTTGTATTGAATTAAGGCGAGAAGCCCTCAACTCAATCCCAATGCTTTCAATGGGCTAGCAGTAACCAACCCATTATTGGCCGGGTCAAGCAACAGATTCTCAAGCCCAGCCGGCCATTAAAACACAGTCGCAAGTTGCGAGATCGTTCTCTCCATGCGACAGGTGTGTGCGGCGCCAAGTCTCGGTAGTACGGAGAAAACGATGAGTAACAAATTATTTCCACCTTCTATTCTTAACGCGAACGAGTCGGCAGATCTGGTCTGCTTCTCTCATCTGCGTTGGGACTTTGTCTTCCAGCGTCCACAACATCTTTTAACGCGTTGCGCGCGTGAGCGACGGGTCTTCTTTGTTGAAGAACCAATTTTCGGCAACGGATCGATGCGCCTCAATATGCGTGAGGCCGAAGGGGGCGTACGCGTCATCGTGCCGCACTTGCCTGATGGATTGCGGAGTGAGATCGCCATCAACGCGGTTATGCGCGAGATGCTGCGGCTAATGTTTATCGATCACGGCATTAATGAATACGTTTTTTGGTACTACACGCCGATGGCGCTCAAATTCACGGATCATTTCAAGCCCCTCGCTACTGTCTACGATTGCATGGACGAGCTGTCAGCCTTTAAAGGCGCGCACTCTCAGCTTCCGATACTCGAAAAGCAGTTGTTCCGGAAAGTTGATCTGGTTTTTACGGGTGGACAGAGTTTGTATGAAGCAAAACGCGGTGAACATCCGTCAGTACACGCATTTCCCAGCAGCATCGATGCGGCGCACTTTGGTCAGGCGAGAACGACAGTCACAGATCCCAAAGATCAGGAAAACATTCCGCATCCGCGTCTCGGTTTCTTTGGTGTGATCGACGAACGTTTCGATATCGATCTTCTCGATCAAGTTGCGAAACAGCGTCCCGATTGGCACTTCGTCATCATCGGGCCGGTCGTGAAGATTGATCCGGAGTCACTGCCGAAACACGCAAACATTCATTATCTGGGCGGAAAGAAGTACGACGAGCTTCCGCAGTATTTGGCAGGTTGGGACGTCGCGCTGCTGTTGTTCGCACGCAATGACTCGACGCGTTTTATCAGTCCGACAAAGACGCCCGAATATCTTGCAGCCGGTAAGCCCGTGATTTCCACGTCGATCAGAGACGTCGTGCGACCTTATGGTGAATTAAAACTGGTCGAGATTTGTGACACGCCTGGGGAATTCATTAGCGCCGCGGAAAAGATCCTGGCGAGCCCGGCACAGTCGGAATGGTTGAGCAAAGTCGACGCGTTTCTGAAAGAGATTTCGTGGGACAAGACGTGGCGACAGATGTCGAATTTGATTAGTGAAGTAATAGAACGAAAGCGCCCTGCACGCGCCGCATCGATGCCGCTCGATAACGCCAGTCGTCGAGCGAGTGCAGCCGCAACTACATAATTACCGCAAGATCAAGGAGGGTTTCATGTAATGTTTGATTATCTCATTGTAGGAGCCGGCTTCGCCGGCAGTGTGCTCGCCGAACGACTCGCAGCGGGCTCGAATAAGAAGGTTTTACTTTGCGACAAACGCCCACATATCGGTGGTAATGCTTACGATCATTACAACGATGCGGGAATTCTGGTTCATAAGTACGGCCCGCATATATTTCACACCAACTCGCGCGAAGTGTTCGAGTATCTTTCGCGTTTTACCGAGTGGCGTCCTTATCAGCATCGCGTGCGCGCCAGTGTCGATGGACAGATCGTGCCCATTCCGATCAACCTCGACACGATCAACGCTCTCTACGGTTTGAATCTAACTTCGTTTGAAGTCGAGGATTTTTTTAAGAAGGTTGCGGAACCTGTCGAACGAGTGCGGACGTCTGAGGACGTCGTGGTCAGCAAAGTCGGACGCGAGTTGTATGAAAAGTTTTTTCAGAACTACACGCGCAAACAATGGGGCCTCGATCCATCGGAGCTGGATGCGAGTGTGACGTCGAGAGTGCCGACGCGAACCAATCGCGACGATCGATACTTCACGGACACTTACCAGGCCATGCCGTTGCACGGCTTCACGCGCATGTTCGAAAACATGCTCGATCATCCCAACATCAAGATCATGTTGAACTGCGACTATCGCGAGATAGAAAAGGACATACCGTTCGCAGAGATGATCTACACCGGTCCCGTTGATTCTTACTTTGATTATTGTTACGGGAAGCTTCCTTATCGTTCACTTGAATTCAAACACGAAACGCATGACACGCCGGTGTTTCAAGCCGCGCCGGTAGTGAATTATCCAAACGAGCAGCTCTACACTCGGATAACGGAATTCAAGTACCTGACCGGACAGGAGCACGCGAAGACGAGCATCGTGTACGAGTTTCCGAAGTCACAGGGCGATGCTTATTATCCAGTCCCGCGCAAGGAAAATGCGGATTTATACGCGCGTTACAAGTCGCTGGCCGACACCACTCCGAATGTACATTTTGTGGGTCGTCTGGCAACTTACAAGTATTACAACATGGATCAGATCGTCGCGCAGGCGCTGACGACCTACGGCAAGATCGCGGGTATGAAGCGAGTTGAGGCGATGGTCCATACTCATAGCAACGCCAAGGGTAACGGCCACGGCCTCAGAACTGATCGCATCGTGCTCCCCGAGCGAGTGATCACAGTAGTTAATCAATAGCCTCTCTGCGGCGCTCTGCGTTCTCTGCGTCAAAGTGTGTCATTATTGCAGAGGACACAGAGAGCCGCAGAGACCGCAGAGAACATGATTCTTAACAAGAAAGAGATCCCCCGCTCAGAATATCCACGCCCACAATTTGTACGCAGCATCTGGTTCAATCTCAACGGCGAGTGGGAGTTTGCTTTCGACGACGCCAACGAGGGGTTGAGTCTTGGTTGGCAGGACGGCCGCGAGTTGCCGCTGCGAATCAACGTACCTTTTGGTTATCAGACCGAACTCTCGGGAATCAACGACAAGTCGATTCACGAAGTGGTTTGGTATGCGCGCTCGTTTCAACTCCCGGAAGAGTTTTACAAACGCGACCTGCTGCTCAACTTCGGCGCCGTCGATTACGCGTGCACGGTTTTTGTGAACGGTAAGGAAGTCGGTCACAACCGTGGCGGTCACGTTCCGTTTCAGTTTGATATCGCGCCATATCTCAAGTCAGGTGTGAATCGACTGACGCTTCGCGTCGAAGATCGACAGGATCCGGAACAGCCGCGCGGTAAACAGTCGTTCACCGGACTGCCTGAAGGCATCGACTACTACTGCACGACGGGAATCTGGCAGACGGTTTGGCTCGAACCAGTCCCGCCGATCAGAATCGAAGAGCTGCGTGTCATCACACACGCGAAACGAAATCTGCTCGAGTTGACAGTCTTTCTTCATGCACCGTCATCTGCGTGGCGCGTTGAAGTAGAAGTGCTCGAAGAAGGGAAGCGAGTTGCGATCCTGGAAGATCAAACTGCGGTCGCGACCGGCCGGCTCGGCATCACCATTCCTTACGCAAAACTCTGGTCACCGGAGTCGCCGCATCTTTACGATCTACAAGTCCGACTCTACGACGGCAACAATCTTCTCGATGAAATCGGTTCATATGTCGGACTACGCGGCATCGAGTTGCGTCACGGAAAGTTTCTGCTTAACGGCAAGCCGACCTACATGAAGATGGTCCTGGACCAGGGCTTCTGGCCGGATGGCTACTTGACGGCGCCGTCAGACGAAGCACTGCAAACAGACATCGGTTGGATCAAGCGGTTTGGTTTCAACGGCGTTCGCAAGCATCAGAAGATCGAAGATCCGCGCTGGCTTTACTGGTGCGATCGACTCGGCCTGCTCGTTTGGGAAGAAATGCCGAACGCGCGTGAGTGGTCGCCGAAGGCGGAAGATTTGTTGTCGGCGGAGTGGCAGGATGCAGTGCGGCGCGACTTTAATCATCCGTGCGTCGTGGCGTGGGTTCCGGTTAATGAGAGCATGGGATTTCCGGGATTGAGTCTTGAACATGCTGGTCAGTATGCGTTCATCGAACGTATGGTGCGCGTGACGCGTCGACTCGATTCCACCCGACCGGTGATCGATAACGACGGTTGGGAGCACACGGATATCACGGACATCTGCGCGATTCATGATTACACGCCGACAGCGGAGAAGTTGTCGATGCGTTACGAGGAGACAGTGAAGGGCGGACAGTTACCGCCGAAGGTTTGGGTTGATAAGCCACTCTTCGCACGCGGGTCGAGATATCGTGGTCAGCCGATTGTGTTGTCGGAAGTTGGTGGGTTCCTGACGATTCCGGAAGACATTCCACCTGAGAAGCGCGATCTGCTTTACCGGTTTTATGCTTCGTTTGAAAAACCGGAAGAGTTGTTGGAGAAGTATCGCGATCTGATGAAGGGCATTTCGTCGCTGGAGTTCCTCGCTGGCTTTTGTTACACGCAGTTGACTGACATCGAACAGGAGATCAATGGCTTGCTTACGTACGATCGCAAGCCGAAAGTGGATGCGGAAGCGATTGCGGCGATACATGCGGAGCTATTCCGGAAGTTCGGCTGAAGAGTTTCACACAGAGGCACAAACAAAAAATAAGGCACAATAAGATTTCTTTGTGCCTTTGTGCTTTTCTTTGCGCCTTTGTGTGAAAAACTTCGTAATGGCGCGCTACTTGAGTGCATTTAGAGCATTCAAGGAGGCTACAAACATGGAAAGTAGAGCTAAACTCTTCGGTCATGCTATTCATCCGATCCTGATCGTTTACCCGCTTGGTCTGCTATCGGCGGGTGTGATCTTTGACGTAATCTATCTGGTGACGGGAAACACAACCTGGACGTTGGTCTCGTTTTGGATGATCGCGGCCGGCATTGTCGGTGGTCTGCTGGCTGCTGTTTTTGGTCTCATTGACTATCTCGGAATTCCTTCAGGCACGCGAGCCAGTCGCATCGGACTCGTTCATGGCCTGACGAATCTCGGAGTAATGGTTCTATTTATAGCCAGTTGGCTACTCAGACGTGACTCTCCGGGCGTACCGCCGACTCCTGCGTTTGCATTGTCGTTCATTGGTGTAGCCGGAGCTTTGCTGGGAGGCTGGCTTGGTGGCGAACTCGTTGAACGGCTCGGTGTCGGTGTAACGCCCGGGGCCAATCTCAATGCACCGAATTCTTTGACTCACGATGCACGTGAGACGAAGAGGATGACTGATGCGGAAAGTTACTGACGTCGATCGACTGGGC
>DATEWS010000301.1:0-6736 GCA_035257785.1 Pyrinomonadaceae bacterium | reverse complement strand
AAAATCATCCACGAGCCCGCGCTCTTTCGCCTGGTACCCAGTCCAAACACGACCCTGGCCAACGGAGTCAACATACTGCGCGTCTTTGTGACGTCCTTTCGCTACCTTCGGCACGAAGTCCTGGTAGTAAGTCGTCTTGATCCAGTCTTCAAACTTCGCGCGTTCGTCGTCTGAAAACTTCTCAGTCTCGCGAAACATGCCTGCGTTCTTGCCACGCAGAACATACTCATTCGAGATTCCGAGCCAATCGTAGAACCCGCGCATCACGGGCTTGCCGGCCACGACACCAATCGAGCCCGTGATCGTCGAAGGCTGCGCGATGATCTTGCTCGCGCTCGCGGAGATGTAGTAACCGCCCGACGCAGCGACGTCGCTCATTGACACCACCACCGGCTTCTTCTGATTCGCCGCTTCAACTGCGTGCCAGATGATGTCGGACGCGAGTCCGGACCCACCCGGACTGTCGACGCGCAACACGACCGCTTTGATCGTCTTGTCAGCCGCGGCATCATTCAACGCCTTTGCCACCGTGTCCGATCCGATTGACTGATCGCCCGATGGACTGTTTTGCGAACTACCCGAACCGATATCACCAGTCGCATAAATAACGGCAATCTTCTCGCCCTTGTTGAGCCCGAGTGACTCCGGTGACACGTCGCGGTAATCAGATCCACGCACTGCGACAAATGTATCCGTGTCTTTGTAGCCGAGCAGCTTCTTGAACTCTTTCTCGACGTCGTCCCGGTAGAGCGTCTCGTCGATCAGCCCAGCTTCTTTCGCTTTCGCGGCGCTGTACGGAGCATTGTCGATCAGCGCGCGCACTTCGTCTGGCGTCTTGTGACGCGCCTGGGCGATCGTGTTTACGTAACGATTGAATAGATCGTCGAGCATCGAGTTGATGTATTCACGATGCGCGTCGGTCATCTGCTTCTGCGTGAACATGTCGCCCGCGCTCTTATATTTTCCGATTTGAAAAATGTCAGGATAGATGCCGAGCTTGTCGAGTGAACCGCGGAAGAACATCACGTCGGCCGCAAGCCCGTTGATGAACAACTCACCCGGCGGCGCCACGATGATCTTGTCGCATGCAGTGGCGATGTAATACTCCTTGTTTAGCCCAACCTCGACGAACGCGTAAACAGGTTTGCCCGAGGATCGGAAATCACTGATCGCGTCGCGAATCTCTTCAGCTTTGCCCCAACCAACACCAGACAAATTAACGTCGAGCAATATGGCCTTGATGCGCTTGTCGACCTTCGCTTTTTTGAACGACATGACCAGGCCGGTCAGCGACTGATCTGGTCCACCAAACCATTTCTTGAAAGGATCGTCAGGACTGTAGTCGGGGAGAGTTCCGGCGATGCGCAGGGTGAGTACGCTGTTGTCCTTAATGGAGGGTTCGCCCCTTCGCAGGCTGGTCCACAGAATGATGATACCAATCGCGGCGACGAGAATAAGTGCGCCAAAAATGCCGAGTATGATTAAGACTGTCTTTCGTGTTCCTGACATATTGAATCCTCAGTTTGGTTTAGACATGTGAGTACGTAACGGGCGTGGAAAAGGTTTATTAAGCAGGGGCAGGAGCAGCCTTCAGGAGCAGGAAAGGCCTGCTCCTGCTCACTGCCTACTGCTCCTGACTATCCAGCCGCCACCGATAACTTCGTCGCCGCGATAAAAGACTGACCCCTGGCCGGGCGTGATGGCGCGCTGCGGTTCGTCAAAGACGATGCGGGCGCGTTGATTTTCGAGTGGAGTAATTGTCGCCGCCGCGCCAGTGTGGCGATAACGCACGCGCACTTCGGCGCGCACCGCTTCTTTCGGATCGTCAAAAGCGATCCAATTGACGCCTGCCACCGTGAACTCGTTACTCAACAACTCTTCGGCTGGCCCCGCAGTCACGCGATTGTTTTCCGCATCGATCGAGATCACGTACAACGGTCGCTCGCCGGCGATCCCGATACCGCGACGCTGTCCAACGGTGTAACGGTGAATTCCGTCGTGCGTTCCAATTACCTGGCCGGCAGTGTTGACGATCTCGCCCGCACCCGGCAAACGTTCGGTTGCGTTCTCCACTTCGAGATAACGATCGATGAAGCCCGCGTAATCGCCGTCAGGAACAAAGCAGATCTCCTGTGACTCCTTCTTCTCCGAAACACCGCTGAGCCCATGTTGCCGCGCGGCGTCGCGAGCTTCGGGTTTCGACATTTCGCCGAGCGGAAACAACGCGCGCGACAACTGCGCCTGCGTCAGTTCCCAGAGAAAGTACGACTGATCCTTTTGCTGATTGAGACCGCGCAGTAGTTTGTAACGATTCTTAACGGGATCAAACTCAACGCGCGCGTAGTGTCCGGTCGCAACTTTCTCACAACCCAAACTCAACGCGAGTCGATCGAGTGAAGCAAACTTCAAGCGACTGTTACACGACACGCACGGAATCGGCGTCTCACCGCTGAGATAACTCGTAACGAAAGGTTGGACCACGTCGCGCTCGAAGTCGCGTTCGAGATTCAGTACGTAAAACGGAAACCCGAGCTCTTCAGCCACACGACGCGCATCGTAAACATCGTCAAGCGAACAGCAACGCGAAGGCAGCGGATCACCGTTTTCATCAGTGTTGATGCCACGTCGCTGATCCCACAGTTGCATCGTGAAGCCGACCAACTCGTGACCCTGCTCTTTGAGAATCGCCGCGGCCGCGGAAGAATCCACGCCACCACTCATTGCTACTGCTATCTTCATTACCTTTATCTCTACACCGAATGTTAAGATGCCAATAAATGCCAGAAAGCGCAATTCAGGACTATCGAGTAGTAACTGAGCCGTATTACCTGCCTGTCGGGCGGGAAGTGGAGCTCTTCGAGGCCGCACATTCGGCACATCTGCCGGTGATTCTCAAAGGGCCGACCGGCTGCGGTAAAACACGCTTCGTCGAGCACATGGCGTGGCGGTTGGAACGACCGCTGATTACCGTCGCGTGTCACGAAGATCTTTCGTCAACGGATCTGGTCGGACGTTTCCTGCTCGAAGGCGAAGAGACGATCTGGCACGACGGCCCGCTCACTTCCGCGGTCCGAAACGGCGCGATCTGCTATTTGGACGAAGTGGTTGAGGCGCGCAAAGACACGGTCGTGATTATTCACCCGTTGACTGATCATCGTCGTCGTTTGCCGATTGAAAAGCTCGGCACTATTGTCGAAGCGCCGACTGATTTTATGTTGGTTGTTTCTTACAACCCGGGCTATCAATCAATCTTGAAAGACTTGAAACAGTCGACGAGACAAAGATTTGTCGCGATCGAGTTTGACTATCCACCGCCGGAGATGGAGGCCGAGATCGTCGCGCGTGAAGGTGGTGTCGATGAAGGCACGGCGCGCGATCTCGTTTTGATCGGACAGAAGGTGCGCAACCTCCGTGGTCACGGTCTCGAAGAAGGTGTCTCGACGCGGCTTCTGATCTACGCTGCCCAACTGATCGCGCTCGGTATTCCTCCCGTCGATGCCGCCGACGTCGCGATGTGCTCGCCAATCACTGACGATCGCGAACTGCAACGCAGCATCCGAGAAATTGTGACGACGGTTATTTAGCCACGGATGGCTGAACCTGAAGAACATCAATCTGCTGAGCGACAGTCGTTTCTCGAACTGACGCGCAGTATCACAAGCTTGCCGTTGGACCAGACAGCGGCAGTGCTCGAAACGAGTGCGGCCATCGCGGCGATCTCACTGCGCTCCGCGATCGAGTTTCTGCGCGCCGCGCCCGCCGCCGCACAGATCTTACAATCAGCGGAGTTGCATTCGTGGGGCGAGATGGGCCGGCGTTTGGCAATGGCTGATTACGAATCCGCGATCGCATTCTTCACCGAAGGCGTTGAACCGCTCCGCAACATCGCGCCCGAATTGCGACCCGCCGTCCTGCTCTTATGCACGCGACAGATGGTCCTCTCAACTGTCATCGGCAGAGAGAGTCTGCACTCGGTTTCCACTCTCAGCGCCGAGATCAACGACGACGCACTGCTTGGTTCAGTAATTGAAATAGCCACCGAGATCGCGCGTCGATCGGCAAAACACAGTGCGGAATTTCTCAACACGAGCGCGACGGTCGCGCGCGAAATCAACAGTTTTCATAGCGAACGCTTAACCACCGCCGCACTTGCTTTAGCCGGAGCTTTCGCCGCTCGAGCTGGTGGCATTGCCGCGGATGCGTGGGCAGTGATTCCGGAAAGTTTGGCGGAACTCTCGGCCACTGACGCGATTCGTCTGCTCAGCAGCGCGAACGATTTTCTCGAACGCGGCGGCGGCGCCGCGCTTCACATTCTCATCGCCGGCGGCGAGATCCTGCGACGCGCGCCCGAGATCTTCGACGAATGGATCGCTCTGCTGTGGGTGGTCGCAACGCACGGGAACGCGAGCCTCGTTGCGTTTGTTCGCAGTAGTCCGGGATTCATTCGCCTCCTTAACAGCGATGCGAATCGCGGGGCAGCAATCCAACTGTCGCGTCGCGTTCTCGCGTTGACGAAAGAGATCGCAGTGGTGGATGGCGAGGCGGCGCTGGCGTGTTTTCGTTCGAGTGCGCGCGCGTTGCGCAGCGTCTCGATCGAACAGTTTGAGATGTGGGCGCGTCGCGGTTTGACGTCGGGCCGAGGTGATGCGCGTGCGCGTCGGAGTTATTTTTCACTGGAAACACGCGGCAGTTATGACGCGCTGCTCAGCGGCAGCGCCGGGCTCGCGCTCGACACGGTCCAACATCTGCTGCGCTTGTACGTCGAAGCGCTGACCGGGCGCGAAGTTGAAATTGCGCCGCTCGCGGCTGTGCCTGATGAAGCTCGGATCGACGATGGTCGCACCATTCACCTGCCGTCGCTCGTCAATGAATTCGGTGACGATGATCTCGATTTCCGGCTTTACAAAGTGCTCGCGGCACATGCTGCCGGACAGATTGAGTTTGGCACGTACCAGCGTGGCGGCATGTTGCCTGTGGCTTATTCAGCGATCGCGACGCGTTATTCTCCGGAGAACGTCAACGCGCTCGATGCGTTTGCGCTCGCCGATCAGATGGTTCAGTTGCGTGAAGATGAACCTGCCGAACAACCGGCTGCGAAGCCACCGCAAGATCTCGGCTATCGCGAGGTGTTGAAGATCTTTCCGATGCCGCAACTCGCGCGTCGTGTATTTGGAACGCTCGAGAACGGCCGCATCGATCGCAGGTTGCGGCGCGCGTATCGTGGTCTAAGTCGCGACCTCGATTTAATTCGCCAGCATCTCAGTCGCAGCCGTCCCAGAATCATGGAATTGCCGGGTTCGCTCGTGCCTTTCGAGTTATTGTTTCAGATCACGATGCTTGGTGGCGCACGTGAAGATGCGAGGCTGGCTTACGGCCAGATAGTTTCCGAAATCGAATCGATCGTGGGGGAATATCTTTCGCGCGATGAGACTACGGTAGCTGACACGTTAATGGCGACGAGTCGTGTTTACGATCTGTTTCAATCTGTCATACCGGTTGATGATTCCGTGCAACAGGTTGAAGTTCCTGAAGACGAGACCGAGACAGACGACGATTCCGCCGCGGAACGACTGAAACAACGCCAGGGCGAGCGAGTGCCGGAACGCCGCGACGCGCGCGAGTTGTTCAATGCCTGGAACGATCCTTCAGCGGAAGGCGAGCCTGACGAACTCTCAGGCGCGGATGCGTGGTCCGAAGCAGAGACGCCGGAGCAATTGCTCGCGGAAGGCGAAGTTGCGTACAACTATGACGAGTGGGATAGAGAGTTAACGGATCACCGGCTTGGCTGGTGTCGGGTAGTCGAGAAACAAGTGAAGCACGGCGATCGAAATTTTGTTGACCTTACGAAAGAGCGGCATAAGGGCGTGATTTCGTCGATACGGCATCAATTTCAACTGATGAAGCCGGAGAATTTGATGCGCGTTGCAAATGAAGTCGATGGTGAAGAGTTTGATCTGAACGCGGTGATTGATTACGTGATTGATCGCCGCGCGGATGGGCAACAGTCCGAGAGGATTTACACGAAGCGGCTGCGGCGGCGGCGTGACGTGGCAGTCTCGTTCCTGTTGGACCAGTCGTCATCGACAGCGCGCACGATTGGACGTCATCCGTTGCAGCCCTACACGCGGCCCGGAAGACGCATCATCGAGATTGAAAAAGAAGGCCTCGTGCTGATGAGTGAAGCACTCGAGGCTGTCGGCGATGTTTATTCGATCAATGGGTTTACTTCTGAGGGTCGTCGGAACGTGAAGTTTTATGTCGTGAAGGACTTCAATGAGAAATACAACGACGAAGTGAAGCAACGTATCGGCGGCATCACTTACCAGAACAACACGCGACTCGGCGCGGCAATTCGTCATGCTACCGCGAAGCTCGCGAAACAGGATGCACGCACGCGGCTCCTGATCGTGCTTTCCGATGGTCGGCCGTACGATCATGATTACGGCGATGCGCGTTACGCGCGCGAAGATACGCGCGAGGCGCTGCGGCAAGCGAAAAATGAAGGCATCACGCCGTTCTGCATTACGATCGATCGTGAATCGGAAGCTGAGTTGCGGGATTTGTATGGTGAGGTTGGGTATACGATCATCGACGACGTGCTTTCGCTGCCGGAGCGACTACCGGGCATTTATCGCAGGCTAACGACGTAAACAGCAGGCAGGAGCACAGTAGGCAGGAGCAGTAGGCAGGAGCAGTAGGCAGGAGCAGTAGGCAGGAGCAGTAGGCAGGAGCAGTA
>DATEWS010000300.1:0-4120 GCA_035257785.1 Pyrinomonadaceae bacterium | reverse complement strand
TCAAGGCGGCTGAAGCGCAGGTCGAAGCCGCGGAACGCGCGCGTTCAGCAGCACGAGCAGAACGGCTTCCCTCGTTTGCAGTCAGAGCTGATTACGGCATTATCGGAACGAATCCTTCCCAGGCTCATGGAACGTTTTCAGTGTCGGGCTCGATACGTGTTCCGATCTGGCAAGGCGGACGTACGCAAGGTCAGACCGAAGTAGCTGCCGCCGGGCTGGACCAGCGTCGCGCTGAACTCGAAGATGTGAAAGGACGCATTGAAAGCGAAGTACGAAATGCTTTCTTTGATTTGCAGGCCGCGGCGAGTCAGGTGGAAGTGGCGCGCAAAAACATAACCGTTACGACACAGAACCTCGATCTGACGCGACAACGTTTTGAAGCGGGCGTCAGCGACAATGTTGAGGTGGTCCAATCGCAGGAAGCGTTATCCACTGCCAACACTGACTACATCAACAGTGTGTTTGCACATAATCTTGCGAAGTTGAGTTTGGCACGCGCAATCGGACGTGCAGTGGAAGCGCTGCCACAGTTTTTGAGGATTCAATAGTTAACGAGGGCTGACGTTGAATCTGCGGATCCAGCTCCAGGGTCCCCACGTTCCATCACTATTTTGAGCGCGGACGCGCCAGCTCCCACAGTCCACCGTCTTTGCTGGCGTCAATCAGAACACGGAGCTTTTGCGATGGCTGTGCTGAGATCGCACACGGATTCAGAAGTAACAGGAGGATTGCGAAGAGTAGTAAGGATCTCATCGGGTTTTTATTTTTTCTCTGCGTTCTTTGCGTCCCCTTTGCGTCCTTTGCGTGAAACTAATTCTCACGCAGAGACCGCAAAGGGGACGCAGAGATCGCAAAGAAGCTATCGCGGACCTATCTGATAAATCGCGGTGTCCGGATGATAGATTCGCCAGTCGAACCAGTAATCTTCCAGCACAAAAACTTTCTTCAATTGACGCCCTGCGAGTGGTCCAGCAATCGCCTTGCCTTCAAAATTCCAGGTGCTGCCGGTTTCGGCGTCAACCAGTTGCAGATCTGTTTGCTGGGTTGCAGATTCACCCTCTTTGGTTGTCTTCTGAAAAAACTCCAAACGTCGCCCGTCAACTACTCGTTCAAACGCGCGCGCCGAGCGTTTGTCCTGACCCAACACGATCATGATCGGAACCGGGCCAACCATATCCATGATCGGGCTCTGCTTTTGCAAGGCCGTTAACGGATACGCCACTGCCTTTCCACCGACCTCAATCCCAAGCACAAGAGTTCGCGGCTCGAGTCGCTTATCGATGTCAGTACCTGCGACGGCCCGCATCCGTCCGACTTTCGTTTCCCAGTCGGCGGTTTCGTATTGATTCGCCGCGGCTATACGTTCGACAGGCTTCAACACACGACCTTGCGGAGCTTCACGTTTCCAAATCGCAAACGAAACTTCGTCATGAAAAACCTGTTTGAGCTGGTGGCCTTGCAATGGACCATGAATCGCTTTGCCGCTGACTTGTTGCCACCACGTTCCAGTTTCTTCATCGCGCATGATGAAGTTCTGGTTGTTGATACCTGCGAGGTGAAAGTGCAGTACCCGCCCGTCTACAGTCGTTTCCCACACCAGACCGGTGTGACAGAGCGTTCAATAAGTCGCCACGATCGGCGTGCCACCGACAGTGTCTCCTACGAGGTGGTGATAACCCATGAGCCTGATCGGATAAGCGACTGACTCGCCTCCAATCTTTACTGCCAGCACTCGATCGTTGTCATTCACAAATGAAGCATCAGCGACTCTTGCGTACGCGGGATTCGGCAGTGGATTGAACATCCACTCGAAATGATTCTGTCGCGCCAGCCACGTCGCGCCGAGAGTCGGCACGAGAAGAATCAGCATGATGGCTCGACTCCACCAGCGACCGCCGACCCACAGTCCGATCGTGAGTGTGAGAATTACCAGTGAACCGACGATTGTCACGACCGGCGACCAGCGACGCATCAGGTATGAGATCTCCATCGTGCGCGGTGTTTGTGCCTTGAACGGCATAATCAGGAAGACTGGCGTCAACACGATCGCGACAACCACAGCAATCAAAACGAAGACCGTGAGCCAAACGAGTTTGCGTCGGGCGTTGGTCCATTCGGACAATCGACTCAGAAGATTAGGCATGCCTCGCTCCAGTTCGACGTTTTATCCGGCGCAGCATCGCGATGGCCCAGAGGGCGCCGATGGCAAGAAACGGGAGTAAATACACCAACAGATCCCAGCGACCGTAGCCCGGCGGCGTGGCTTCGACAGTCGCGACCGTTTCGGCGTTTCCCTGCGCACTCTCCAGGCGCACACGCACGCGCCAGAGTTCCTGCGCATCAAACTGTACCTGCGCGCGATACTGAATCCGTCCCTGCACATTCTCGCGCTCCGCTGGATAAAACGCTTCCGGCAAACGACCGCTGACCGGCTGCACGCCGATTTGAACACGCAGATCGGCCGGAGGTTCCGGAGAATTGAGAATCACAAAGAACAGCGCAGTGCCGACGTCGGGATCAGTCCAAATAGAAATAACGTACGGATCAGCCTTTTGATCTACAACGAGCGGAAACGGTGGGCCCTCATGCGCACTCGCCACGATCGTGAGCAGTAGAACAATGCCGAGCAGCAGCGTTAGCCGTGAACTCATTTCAACCACTGCCAAGCACCACTGCCCGCATCTCCATCGGCTGCGACAACAACCAGAACGCTGCCCCAGCCATCAGTAACGACAGCGTCGCCCACGGAATAAACACTCGCAATGGATGGACCACTTCGTCAGTCACGGCGATTGAGTAACTTACCAACAGCGACCCGAGCAGTCCAAGAGTGATGAAGCCAAACTCAAACAGTTGCACAACGTTCGGCGCCAGTCCAGGCAAACTCCAGTGCGGTTGGCCCAGTATCGCCCATCCAAAATCAGCGAACGCGGATTGGGTCACCGGTATGAACGTGTAAAGCCCGGTCAGCAAATGAAAACTGTAATGCGCCAGCCAGATGCCAAAGCCGATCGGAACAAGCGAATACGAATAGCGCACCGCGAGCGATAGCCACGGTCGGTTACTGCCAGTCCACACTCGCGTAACCCAACTCGCAATTCCGATCAAAAGCAATGGTTCAATAACGAGGAACAGCGTGAAGATGGAAGCCAGCACCGGGAACTCAGCATTGACGTGAAACAACTTCGCCAGCCACTGTTCGAGAGCGTAAACCGGACTGATCATCCCAAACGCATTCAGCAAAGCCCCAAACCCAAAGACAATCGCAAGCGCCGAAAGGTCTTTGCGTTTCGAGAAGAACCCGATTCCCGATCGCATCGGATCGACCGCGAGTTCGATCGCCGGAACGCGACTCAGAATGCCGACGTTGTCATGCGGGCACGCCTGCACGCAGTCGAGACAAAACGTGCAGTCGACGTTTCCCGTTTTCCGTGGCTGAAACAATGCAAGCTCGCAACCGCGTTGAATCGACACCAGCGGCGCTTCGACCGCGCGCACGCCGCGGATGCAGTCCTTGGTCGCACAACGCTCACACACATCGTGATCGCGGACCGCAACTTCGAACGGCGAAACAGTTGCCGCGACAAAGTTGAACTGCCCGATCGGACAAACGAACTTACAGAACGTCGCATGTTTAAAAACCGCATCGATCAACAGCGCGCCCGCGAAGTAAGCGACGATCAACCACGCAGTCCACCACGGCGACGCCCACAGATCGAACCACTCGTAAACAAACAGCATCGCCACAAATAACCCGATCGAGAGCCACTTGTTGCGCAAACGGCGTGGCCAGTTTCGCACTGGATGGAAAAATTTGCGCGCGAGGTTTCGCACAAGCATGAACGGGCATGCGAGACAGAAGAAGTTTCCCGCGAGCAACAGAACGAGAATTAGCCCGCCGCGAAAGTGTACCCAGGTCAAGGTGGTGGCCAGATTGCGAGGCGCTAGCTGCGGACCAAAGAGGCCGTGAAAAATCATCGCGGCGCTGATGATGAATAGAGGAATCTGAAGCAGCGTGCGCGCGTGTCGCCTGGTAAGAAGTGAGCCGGCTAATGGTATTCGCAGTAGATCCATCAACGTTAGATAGGACAGGTTAGGAAGGGTGGCTTGCCCCCGCTCT